>JAFPVN010000144.1 GCA_017395275.1 Candidatus Methanomethylophilaceae archaeon
CGTGGATGACATGGACTACAGGGATGCGGTGGCGATGTACTCCATCCACGGCGGGGTGCCGGCTTTGATGGAACGCCTTCACGGGATGACCGTGGAGGATGCGTTAGGAGAGGTGCTCGATCCAGCATCCGGAATCTTCGACCATCCGATACGTACTCTGGAGGGTGAGGTGAAGGAGGTGTCCGTATACCTCTCCATACTGAGGGCGATCGCCGAGGGACGGAACAGGATAACGCAGATCTCCGAGTACGTCGGCATCGCACCGACGACATTGAACGCCTATCTGAGGAAACTGCTGGACAACGGCGCGCTGACGAGAAGCGTCCCCCCCACGGAGTATCTCCCCGAGCGCAGCAAGAGCGGGATCTATTCCATATCGGATCACGGCACCCTGTTCTGGCTGAGGTTCGTTCATCCGTACGTGTCCCAACTGTCGATAGGTGACACGGGTACAGCGAGGAACGCCCTGGAACAGGGGTTCCATGCCCATGCAAGGGAGACATACGCGGAGATTTGCAGGGACGCGGTGCAATCGCTGGCCGGTGAGATCGGTTTCCTGCCTGTCCTGTCCGGAAGGTACTGGAACAGGGATACTGACATAGATATCATCGCCATGAACCCCGCCAAGAGGAGGGCGCTGGTGGCGGGATGCCTCTTCCTGAAGGACCGTAAGGCATCCAGGGACGACCTCAACGAGCTGCTGCACAAGGCTGAGAAGGCGCCGGAACTGAAGGGATACGTCGTGAAGCTGGGCCTCTTCTCGGTCACAGGATTCGAAGAAGATATCCTTGCGGAGAGGAACCTTCTGCTGGTGAATGGAAGCGGTACCGTGGGCCGCGAGCATAATCTGGGTTAATGGAAAACTACATTCTATTGATAGAACAGGACTATCCCGTACATTATGTCCAGAAACGGACAAGGGTGTTATGTAACCTTTATGACGCCAGTATGTCGATACGCTCCCGATTATCATGGTAATGACTGGAAGTACCAAAATCATAGTCATCGCGGTAGTCGCTGTAGTCGCCATCGCAGGTATTGCGGGCGGAGCGTTCTACTTCATGAACAAGGACAAGAACAACGAGAAGGAGCTCGTCATCGCTACCAGTCCGGACTTCCCGAACTCGAGTACATGTACGAGGATGAGTTCAGCGGAATCGACATGGACATCATCCGTGCGATCTGCAAAGAACTGGGTTACACCCCCAAGTTCACCAACGTGAACTTCGACTCCATCGTCGCAGGCGTATCCGCAGGCAAGTACGATGTGGGCGCATCTGGTATCACCATCAACTCCGAGAGAGCCGAGAAGGTCCTCTTCACCAACCCCTACATCAAGGCGAAGCAGGTAGTCCTCTCCAAGATCGATGTTGCAAGTGAGACCGACCTCCTCGCCATGAATGTCGGAGTACAGACCGG
The DNA here is from genome assembly GCA_017395275.1 of Candidatus Methanomethylophilaceae archaeon. Classification (GTDB taxonomy): domain Archaea; phylum Thermoplasmatota; class Thermoplasmata; order Methanomassiliicoccales; family Methanomethylophilaceae; genus SIG5. The sequence goes on from JAFPVN010000144.1 coordinate 1,420, forward strand.
AACGACCGGAGATCTCTACGTCACCGACAACTTCGATGAGGAGAAGATCACCCGTTACACCACATACAGCACCGCCGTCCTCGCGCTGAAGAACGATCAGGTCGACGCGCTCGTGCTCGACAACGGACCCGCAAAGTCCTTCGCTACGAAAGAGTCGCTCGTCGTCTCCGAGATCGACCTCGGACTCGAGGACGAGGACTACGGATTCATCTTCAAGAAGGGCAACACCGACCTCCAGAAGGAGTTCAACGATGCCATCAAGAAGCTCACCGACGACGGAACGATCGACAAGATCATCAACTACTACAACGACGCCAACGGTGACAAGAAGTCCTACTATTCGAGCCGAGGGGAAAGCAGTTCCTCCGAATCGAAGGCATCTGCTTCAAACGAGGGGGCCGAAAGCTCCCTCCTTCCAATGTTTTCCCACAGCGCGGAATCGGAATCAGCTACGGTAGGGTCCCTTATCGACGATATCAATAACGCGTTATTCGAGAAGAACCGCTGGAAATACATCACCACCGGTCTGAAGAACACCATCATCATCACCCTTCTCGCCCTTGTTCTGGGCCTGATCACGGGAATTATCCTCGCCATCATAAGGAGCGTGCATGACATGATGGGCAAGCTAACGATCCTCAATGCGATCTGCAAGGTATACATCACCGTGATACGCGGAACGCCAGTGGTGGTCCAGCTGATGATCATCTATTTCATCATCTTCGCCACGTCGTCGCTGAATTCGGTAATCATCGCCGCCATAGCGTTCGGACTGAACTCCGCAGCCTATGTGGCCGAGATCGTGAGGGCAGGGATCAATGCCGTTCCGAAGGGACAGCTCGAGGCCGGATTCAGCCTGGGGCTGCCGTTCGCATCGACAATGATCCTGGTCATACTTCCGCAGGCGTTCAAGAACATCCTGCCCGCACAGTGCAACGAGGGCATCGCACTGCTGAAGGAGACGTCCATCAGCGGTTACATCGGGATCACAGACCTCACCCGTGCGGGTGACATCATAAGGTCGCAGACCTTCGATGCCGTCGCACCGCTGCTCGTCGTGGCCGCGATTTATCTGATGATAGTCCTGGTACTGACATTCCTTGTCAGCAGACTCGAAAGGAGGCTGAAGGCGAATGCCGTCTGACAAGGTACTGATCGAGGTAGAGGGGCTGGAGAAGCACTTCGGCGAACACCAGGTGCTCAAAGGCCTCAGCACCAGGATCTACGAAGGCGAGGTAGTCGCCATCATCGGACCATCCGGATGCGGGAAGTCAACCTTCCTCCGCTCGATAAACCTCCTGGAGAAACCTACGGGAGGGACGATCAGGTTCGAAGGAACGGTCACCACCGACAAGAAGGTGAACGTCAACGAACTCAGATCGAAGATCGGGATGGTGTTCCAGCAGTTCAACCTGTTCCCGAACATGACTGTCAAGAAGAACATCATGCTCGCACCGGTCGAACTTGGGAAGATGACCAAGGAGGATGCCGAGAAGAAGGCCATGGAGCTCCTGACCAGGATCGGATTGGCCGACAAGGCCGAGATGCACCCCCAGAGGCTCTCCGGAGGACAGCAGCAGCGTGTGGCCATAGTCAGGGCGCTGGCCATGGAACCCGATGTGATGCTCTTCGACGAGCCCACGAGCGCATTGGACCCCGAGATGGTCGGGGAGGTCCTCAACCTCATAAAAGACCTTGCCAAGACGGGAATGACGATGATCATCGTCACCCACGAGATGGCATTCGCGAGGGAGATAGCCGACCGCGTGATGTTCATCGACGAGGGCGTCGTCAAGGAAGAGGGCAGACCGGAGGACATCTTCTCCAACCCGCAGAACCAGCGTCTTAAGGACTTCCTGTCCAAGATGCTGTGAAACCATTTACAATATCACTTTTATTAAAAGGCGTCCTCGACGACCATCCCGCCCTCCCTGAGGTACGATTTGATCAGCTCGACGGACTTGGGGGCGGCCCCGATGTGCATACGGCCCAACCTCTCCGACAGCAGCGGGCGGGGGTTGAGCTTGTCTATGCTGGCACATCTTACGCCGGTATCCAAGAGCGCATCCGCGTACTCCCTCTCGTGACCCTCGAGGGTGGACATCAGCGGACCTGCGAGGACGAACGCGTTAATCCCCGCATCCACCAGCTGCCTCAGCGCGGACAGCCTCCTTCCCGGGAGCGGGGCACCGGGTTCGGTACGCTTGGAGACGCTGTCCTCGGTGGTGGTTATCGTTATCCCGACAGAATGGTCCATCCTGCCGATGAGGTCCATGTCCCTCAGCACGAGGTCGGATTTCGTCATGACCGTGA
>JAFPVN010000145.1 GCA_017395275.1 Candidatus Methanomethylophilaceae archaeon
CGAACAGATCGATGTCGTTATGTATTCTTGTTTCTCTGCCTATAAGTGCATCGACACCCCAACCGCCGTCCAAAAATACCTTTACAGATGCTTCAGACAGCATTTCAAGAATCTCACATACATCAAAACAAGTTACCATAATATCGATTTTTCTAACTCTCAAAGATAATACATTTCGGTTACATCATCTGCATGATGGCTTGAAATAAGTATAGGGGTCTGTTGGCAGGTTCTGACTCTTCCCTTAATACGTGTTCTTTTCCGAAAAGACCCGGTTCTTCTTAGGACGAGTACCATCCTGTAGTACCATTTTGTAAAAAGTCGACTTTTTTATCGGATTTCCCCCGTTTTTCTGTCCCTGCCCTATTGCAATTGTCATTTCCTTTCTAATTTACCCCTCGGAGAACGGCTTGAAACGCCCCTTATCTGGCACATTCAGGTCACTCCGCCAAAGACGATTGTGTGAATTAGAACGAACGTTATCCGGACAAGAAAAATGAGTGTTTTTTGGATTTTCGTCATCATCCTCACCGTGGCCTACGTGATTTACTACACGGTGGTCATCAGTTCCGACCTTTATCGGAAACCCAAGGAGCAGTCCGCCTCTTCGGTAGAGACCTTCGAGATCAAGGACATGGCCGATGAGGCCAGCAAGGCCGTCGAGGAGACCGACGGAGGCTTCCGTGTGTCGCGCGGCGGCGGCGATCCTTCGTGGGACGAGACCGACCTGCGCGCCGCGCCAGCACCCGAGCCCGAACAGCCGGAGGAGCAGCCTGCGCACAGGCTCGACGCCTCCGGCGCTCCCGTCTCCGAGCTGGACGCGAAGGTGGAGAAGGCCACGGAGTCGATGGAGGACATCCGCCCCGAGATGAACGGCGAGCTGATGAGCCTGAACATGAAGTCCGCCCTGTTCGAGGGCAAGCCTTACCTTCAGATCGAGAAGACGTTCACGCCCGCAACCGAGGGCGCGCAGGAGAATAAGGAGGAGGAGAAAGATGAGGATGCTGACGACGAATAGGGCTGTCTCCCCCACCCTCCTCCTGACTTTCCTGGCGCTGCTGGTCACCCAGGCGGCGTCGGCCCGTGCCGGAGCCGTGGACTATTCCTGGGGAGCGAGCGCGCTGGCCAAGGCCCACGACTTCACCGTCACGATGATGCTCTACGTGGTCTACATCTGCTACGCCGTCGGCAGCATCGTGGCCGTCATCTCGGCCCTCATCATCTACATCAAGATACAGTACCAGGAGGGTCAGGTCTTGAAGAACGTCATGACGCTCATCGGGGCGGGGCTCTTCATGGTAGGAGCGACAATCGTCTTCCCCGCCTTCTTCGGATACAGAATATAACCAACAGTGAAAAGGTATCGGCCATCGGTAAGTGCACGTGCCGCGGACCGGTCCGGAACGTCCCGCCGGGGACGGATATATCAAGTCAAACTCTAAAGCATTCAGACATGACAAAAATCAAGAACTGGATCAGGAAATTCCTCGCGTCGCCGAAGACCAGGGCCGTCGCCCTGATGCTTCTGGTGGGTGGGGCGACCGCGTTCGCCCAGACCGCCGGTGACTACACCGCCGGAACGAACGCGCTGTCCACCGTCGCCGAGGAGATCGCGAAGTACGTGCCGATCGTCGTCAAGCTGTGCTACGCCATCGCCGGCGTGGTCGCCATCGTCGGCGCCATCAGCGTGTACATCTCGATGAACAACGACGAGCAGGACGTCAAGAAGAAGATCATGATGGTCGTCGGCGCCTGCATCTTCCTGGTGGCCGCAGCACAGGCGCTGCCTCTCTTCTTCGGGCTCTAACCGATTAAGCGACAGATGGATGGAAACCAAAGGCAAGGATACCCGCTACCCAGACTACCCACTCTTCAGGGGACTCCAGCGTCCCCTTGAATTTATGGGTCTTCAGGGGAGGTACATCTACTGGGCCGCAGGGGCGGTCGGCGGGGCCATCCTCGGCTTCATCATCGCCTACATCATCGCGGGCTTCGTGGCGGGTCTCGTCGTGCTGGTCATCGCCGTGTGCGTCGGCGCCGGGATGATCCTTTTCAAGCAGCGGCGGGGCCTTCACGGCAAGAAGGTGGAACGCGGCGTCTTTGTGTACGCCAGTTCCATGAGACTGTAAACCAACAACCGTAAAGAGGGAAATGATCCTGTACGTGATACTCGTTTTCGTGGCGGTCCTCGTCGGCATGGCCGTCTCCGTCCTCGCCTTCGGTACCGGAGGCAAGCGCAGCCGCATCTTCCAGGACATCTACTTCACCGTCGAAGAGGTGGAAGGGATAGGCGTGCTGTACACCAAGAACGGCGACTACTCCGCCGTCCTGCGGATGGAGAACCCCGTGCAGAAATACTCCGCGAACATCGACGCGTACTACGAGTTCACTTCCCTCTTCACCACGATAGCGGAGACCCTCGGTGAGGGCTACGCGCTCCAGAAGCAGGATGTCTTCTGCCGGCGTAGCTTCCGCGACGACCATCCCGGCCGCCGCGAGTTCCTCTCCGACTGCTACTTCCGCTATTTCGACGGGAGGGAGCACACTGACGCCTTCACCTGCCTGGTGATCACGCAGGAGAGCAAGGGCGGCAGGCTCATGTCCTATGACGCCCGCAAGTGGCGGGATTTCATGGTGAAGATCCGGAAGGTCCAGGACCTGCTCCGCGACGCAGGCATCCGCGCGCGCTTCCTCTCCAAGCGGGAGGCGAGCGACTACGTGGACCGCTACTTCGCCCTGGACTTCTCCGGGAAGACCTTCTCGATGACCGGCTTCCAGGTCGACGAGGAGGGTATCTCCATGGGCGACCGCCGCTGCAAGTTCTACTCCCTCGTGGACGTCGACAGCGTCTCCCTCCCCTCTCTCATCCGTCCGTTCACCAGCATCGAGGTCAACAACTCCTCGATGCCGGTGGACTTGGTGAGCGCCGTGGACTCCGTCCCGGAGACTCAGGCGGTCATCTACAACCAGGTGATCTTCATGCCCGCGCAGAAGAAGGAGCTGGGGGCCCTGGAGAAGAAGAAGAACCGTCACGGCAGCGTCCCCAGCCCGGCGAACCAGATGGCCGTCGAAGACATCAAGAACGTCCAGGACATCATCGCCCGGGAGAGCAAGCAGCTCGTCTACTGCCATTACAGCATGGCGGTTGTGACCGGCCGCGACACGGACATGCACAAATGCACCAACTATCTGGAGAACGCCTTCGGACGGCTGGGCATCCACATCAGCAAGCGGGCGTACAACCAGCTGGAGCTCTTCGTCGGGTCCTTCCCGGGGAACAGCTTCAGCCTCAATCCCGACTACGACCGCTTCCTGACCCTCGGCGACGCGGCCGCCTGCCTGATGTACAAGGAGAGGACGGTCAAGAGCGAGGACTCCCCGCTGAAGATCTGGTACACCGACCGCCAGGGCGTGCCCGTGGCCATCGACATCAGCGGAAAGGAGGGAAAGGAGAAGATCACGGACAATTCGAACTTCTTCTGCCTCGGGCCTTCGGGTAGCGGCAAGTCGTTCCACATGAACTCCGTCGTCCGCCAGCTCTGGGAGCAGGACACGGACATCGTGATGGTGGACACCGGCAACTCCTACGAGGGCCTCTGCGAGTACGTCGGAGGCAAGTACATCTCCTATACCGAGGAGCATCCTATCACCATGAACCCGTTCCGCATCACGCGCGCGGAATACAACATCGAGAAGGTGGGCTTCCTGAAGAACCTCGTCATGCTCATCTGGAAGGGCACGAACGGCAAGGTCACTAAGACCGAGGACAAGCTCATCGAGCAGGCCATAACCGAATACTTCGAGAACCATTTCGCCGGGCGCATCGACACGCTCTGCTTCAATACATTCTATGAGTTCAGCATCGAGAGGCTTCCCAAGATCTGCGAGGAGAACAAGCTCGCCGGGATCGACCTCGCTGCGTACAACTACCTGATGAAGGA
>JAFPVN010000146.1 GCA_017395275.1 Candidatus Methanomethylophilaceae archaeon
CAAACCTTCCTGAACGTAGGAAGGCTGGATCAAGGAGCCATGGGGTATTGGTTATGGCAAAGAATAGACAGACATGGCCCATGGGTACCGTTCTGACCCCGTCTACCATCATGAGCATCGAATCTGTGAGTGTGTTGACGTAGGATGCGTTCCTCTCATCCCGACGCTGCATTACAGCATCACACTCATCGATGATGATTACACTAATATCATAATCATTTGCTTCCTTTATGGCTTCGTTAATTGCCTTCTGTTCACCTCCTACATAACGGGAAAGAAGCTCATTTGCGGATAGATAAATGATGTGGGCCCCTACCTTCTTGGCAATTTCCTTGGCAGCAAAGGTCTTTCCTGTTCCCGGAACGCCTGTAAAGAGGAATGCGCGTTTGGTCTTGATACCCAATCTGGACGCCAGCCCATCCTCATCACGTATTGCGGAAATCGCAACCATAGCATCTTCGATTATACGGTCCATCCACGGGATTCCCGTATTCCTTTCAACCGGATTCTTGCTCTTGAGCGATTCAGAGATTGAATTGGCCTCCTCTGCGGCTGTCGGATGGCCGGCTTTATCGGCAAGACGATACAGCCGCAGAGCTTCCTCGAGGTTCGCCCCGTCCTCGGAGAGGCCACTCTCGCAAATCTCCGCTGCGAGATACAAGATCTCGGGATTATCGGAGTAATCGATCTCCATGCAGGACCTCAACGCTCTGGACATAAGGGACTTGGGGGAATGTCCGCCCTCTATGGCTATGAGTGCTTTGTAGTAATAGGCGAACGGATAGTCTCCAAGTTCGTCAAGCAGGGTTTCCGCCCGGTCAAGGTCCCTTGGCAGGATTATCCCTTGGGTCAGCCACCGGGCGACAGTTATGACGGCGGCAACACAGCCCTGCTTGGCTGCCACCTGTACGTCCTTGATACCGGACTTCCTGTTCCTGCGTACCCCCATCCCTCTGATCTTCATCATCCCATAGACGTAACGGGCGTACGGATCCTTGTTTGAGATACCGCGTAACCAACGGGCCGCACTTTCCGGGTCTTCCGAGGTCCCGATGCCCTTGAGGAGGGCCATACTGTATTTCAGCACCTCATCCTCCCTCAGCTCACCCTCTATGAAATAACCGAAAACCTCCTCATCCGTCACCTGCAATTCCTCACACCCGTAGGTTTCGATATCTAATTTCATTTGACCCACTCCATTCCAGTGGATTGACAACTCGTGTATTGGTCCTCTCTTTTTCTCTTGTACTCCTTCATAGGATTCCTCGATGATGGGAGCACTTGAACATTTTTATGAATCTAGAGAAAAATCGCTGCATTTCGTAAAAACGGCATAACTTGGAATCTCATGTTCATTTTCGAGGCAACTCGAATGATCAGAAGAACAATCGATACGGATAACCCATCAATCAAGCACAGACTTTTGAACGGATCCAAATATAACGGATCAGAAGGAATCAAAGTCAGAGGTGACAAAGTGAAATACAATGACCAATGGAGAAAAAAGAAACTTGAAGACATATCGAATATACTATCGTCCATGATATCCTCCGAGGTGAAGAACAGAGAGTACGACGATTCCGTATCTGGTTACACCCGGTGCCCGCTTCTTACATTTGTAGCTTGTACGATTGGGGATGATGGCTTTCACTTTAACGGAGAGGTTTTTCCTGACGAACACACAATCTTCGACCCAGAAGCGGCCAGTGTAAAGGTTAATCTGCTCTCCAGTACACCGTCCAAATATGGCATAGATGTTCACGCATCAAAAGATGGAAATCCTCATGTTTCCATGCACGTGCCATATAATCTGTCCGACAATTTTATGCAGTTATGCGACTCGGTCTCCGTATTTATTGCCAGATTATTCTCTTTATCCCATTTTATGAATGAGTATGGTATTGTTGAAGACGCATAATGGATGTTTAAACAAGATGTTTACGAATACACATCTGCAAGGAGTGGAGAGATGACCATAGAAGAGGAAAGAAACGATGCTTCAAAATCGAAAATGGAGATCAAACACATCGGAGTCACCGATGATGGATTTGAGTATGGTGTTTCAGGGAGTCATTACTTCATTACTGGGTATGTTGGCAAGAAAAAGAAGATTGTACTGCCCGACACTATTGAGGGACACAGGTACTCCATCGGCAGAAAAGCATTCATGCTCTATGACAGGATGACTACACTTGTCATACCAGATTCGGTTTTGTCTATCGGAGAGGGCGCTTTTTCTTCATGTCGCAATCTCAAGGAACTGACCCTTCCCGTCAGCATAGATGCAGTGGCATCGAACAAACTCCCCGCATTCGGTAATTGTAAGAGGATAACAAAGATCACTTTCACCAGAGGTGACGGTCACTACTTCGGGTACCGGATTGGTTTGACTGAAGTGTTCAGTGAGTATAATGGCGAGGCAAATACGCCATGGGTCATCAGCGGAGAAGCACTCAAGGAGATCTATCTCCCTTCTGACATTGATTATCTGGGTGAATGGCTCCATCGTTCTTTGCCTTCTCTTGAGAAAATCATGGTAAGGGATAGCAGGGGTCACCTGACATCCTGTGATGGCGTCCTTTTTGATGATGGACAAAGGGTACTTGTCCGTTATCCGGAGAGGAAGACGGGGACATTCTTCGAGATTCCGGATGATTGTGAGTATATGTGTGATGGAGCTTTCAGGGGTTGTTCGGAACTCGATGAGATCAGTATTCCGGAAAGCATAACGGACCTGGGATGGGGAGTCTTCAGAGAGTGCTCCAATCTAAAAACAGTCAGACTTCCACAGAAGATCGAACGCATTCCGTCATTCGCATTTTACAGTTGTACAGGGTTGGAATACGTCAAAATGCCGGATGATTTGCATATCATATCTGACGAAGCATTCAATGGATGCAGTTCCTTGGTATCAGCGGAGATACCTCAGAGCGTGAGTGACATAGGGTATAAAGCGTTTGCTGGGTGCGAATCGCTCGTTAACGTCATTCTTCCAGATAATGTTAGTGTTGGAAAGTATGCATTTTCTGAGTGTACCGGAATCAGGATATTGGAGATACCCCAAAACGTATCACTAGACTCTCAGGCTTTTGAAGGAATATCATTCTGCGATGCTGATGGTATTGCGCTGTCGGAGAATGAATTGAATGGACATACATTCGTTGGCCAAGATGGGAATATGAGGATGATCCGGTAATCATTTACTCGGTTTATCGAATATTTTGTGATATGCCAGGTTGGTGATTGCCGTTTTTTCATACTCCTCCCCTACAATCCCTCCATTGACGAGTTCCATTAGCCATTCACCAGCATCCTTGTGAAGGTTGTCGGAAGCCTGTTTGAGCAATCTGGCAGCCTCATCAATGGACTGTTCTACACCGATGCCGCTCAAATACATACGACCTAGCCGGTATTCGGCTTCAGCCACGTCCTGATCGGCCGCTTTCCGAAGCCATTCAGTTGCTTTCGGAAAAGATTGTTCACACCCCCATCCGTTGAAATAGCATAGGCCAAGACAGAGTTGCGCATCCGCACTCCCATTCGTTGCCAGTTCAAGGAAGCGCGAATACGCTTCAGGGTATGATTGCTCAACGCCCCTGCCGAGATAATAGCCCATGGCTCGGACAACTGCGGATCATCCGAAGCGGAAGACGTTTCATCTTGTCCGAATAAGGCAGAAAGTGCCTCCATCATCTCTGGTTCTGTAAGGTCGTCCAGTTCATGTGAGGCCTCTTCAATGAAGACATCCAATTCTTTTTCGTTCATTTAGAGCACCACCCATTTAGTTATCGATGCCAGTATTATGGTTGATTCTTCACCCAATGCATGATCGATGCCGTCCTTCCTCACGTGTGTTTCGGTTCCACTTCCTGTTCCTTCTATTCCAAACATCCAACCCCTCCCATTTCATTCGTCTGAATCCATCGTCCCCTTTAGGTAGCACAGATCCTCCTGTAGCTTTTTGATAATCCTCTTCATCGTAGCCTTCGAAATGCCTTTCTTGATTCCTTTGGCTTTGCGAAGCACGTCTACGGACCCATTGATGTCGTCATCACTGATAAGCAGCGTTACAAGCTCTATGAGCTTAGAAAAGGTATATGAAACGCTCGATGCCTCCTGGAACTGCATCAGCGAACCCACCTTGATCTCCTGCCCCGTATACACTCCCTCTATCAGGGAGTGCATTAACAACGCCATGCGCAAGGAACCCTCATCGGTGACATTGGAGTCTCCGAGATTGAATCTGTTCACAAGTTCCACTATGGCATAAGGGAGCACATCCTGGGATTGCATCCAATCCATGGGTTCAAGATCGCCGAAATCTAAATCAAAATCATCTGGTTGTACTTTATTTCTGTCGTCAAAAGAAACGGAATCAAAATCATCTGGTTCGAATATCAGTTTCTCCAGATTCACTTTGCCTCTTTCCATCATGGTTCTGGACTCAACCATGTAGCCTTCCAATGGTTTCTCGACCATAAACATTGTAGTTGTGTATGGGTTGGACCTGTCAGGGACCACTAGTGGCCTTCCAGGTGGCAGACACCTCAGAATATTGTGAGTAATTACATCCTTTCCGGCAGCATTGGGTCCGAGTTTATCGTTTAGCTTTCTGCTAAAAGCGGGATCTGCCGCTGTGCATATCCAGTCTTTGCAGTTATCGATGATGGTATCAGCAGAATCCCCATATCTGCTGTAAAGTTGACTGATACTCTGGACAGAGATAAGGAAACGAATCTTTCTGCTCCTTGCCGTGGTAATGACCTTCTCAAACGCAGGAATCTTAGGGATGTTTGCAAATTCCTCGAGAACGAATAGAGCATCCTTAGGCAACGCACCCCCGTATATCAGGTCTGCATCTGAATACAATGTGTGTATCATCTGGCCCAGAATAACGCTGACGAACGAATCATAAATATTAGTATTGTCGGGACTAATGATAAACAGGGCTATGGGTTCTCCAGATGCAATCGCATGAAAATCAAGATCATTGCCTGAGAGCATGTCTATCATTCCAAGTGACATAGCGAAAGAGAGACCTTTCTGCAAGTATCCTGACATGCCACTGCGTGTTTCTTTTGAAGTAACAGCTAACATAGTCAACATCTCAGGCAGATTAGGGTTATCAATTTCCAGTGTCTCCCTGAACTCCTGCAGTTTCTCATTATTGAGCAAAATCATATCAGAAGCAACCTTGATCATGGGTATGGTGATATCAAACTCATCACCTGCCCTGGAGACCAATTCTTTAGTAAGACCACAGATAAAATGCCAGGGGTTATTCGACCAGTACGCCTGATCCGTGGGGGTCCCCTCAACAATCATCTCATAGAAGATGTCTGCCAATTCAAGTTCTCCCTCCTCCTTTATTTTCGGATTATCAGAACGTAGTTTCTTGGTGATTTCCGCAAGAGGGTTTACACGTATACCTTTGGTCGGATCCTTCAGATTTACAACCTGAATGCAATACCCAGCATCTTTTAACGTCGGTCCGACGGATGCTAGTAATTCACCTTTAGGATCTTCCACCACCACAGGGCATTTCGTTCTAGCCCAATACTGTAATTCGTTGAGGATAACAGTAACAGTCTTTCCGCTACCTGTCCTCCCTGAAATGAGTGTGTGACCCTGTTCGGTGCGAACAAGAACGGAATTTTCATCCTGACGCATGACTATGCCTGGGGGAACGATTTTATCAGTGTTTGCTACCCTTTTGAATATGGATTCAAACTCCCTATCAGTGGCCATGCGCGCATAGGCTCCTATCCCCAAGATATCGCCAGATCTGTCAGTCTTACCCCTAGACGCTTTGATGTGCTCTTCATAGTTCTTCATACAATCACCTGTACATCTCGGTGCACTCCATGGAAGAGGGGACATATTCCGACTGAAGGACGCTGGATAGCCTATCGAGACCATACTCGGCAAACTCCAGTATATCAGAAACCAAGTAGATTGCCACATCACTCATCAGGTCAAAGCAACCGTCATCAATAAGGATACTGTAAAGGTACACAATTCCCATATAGCCCATAACCCAGAATTCGCTGTGGTTATTCTCCCTAGAATAGTCGTTGAGTTGGTTGAGTACGGACAGGACCTCTTTAGATTCGCTTTTGAAATCGAGAGGGAGGCGCATCTGGAATATGAGGGTTCTGTCACTTGCAGTTACCTCAAGTTTGAACTGGTATCCGCTCTTGCCTTTCCGCCTGACCTCTAGACTGTTCTCGGAGACGAGTTTGACATCGTACTCCCCCTCTCTTCCTATCTGTTGCTCTAATCCGACAAGTTTAGCGTAACTTTTTGTATTACTTTTTAGTCCTTCATTCGCAGACACGTCGGTGGTGCATATGGATTCAACATTCCTACTGATGTTCATTTAATTCCTCCATGTTTGTAATATGAAACGGAAAACATAAGGTGAAAATGAAAATCAGTCAGTTTTCGCTTACGGAAAAGAATAGTAGACTGCTTAGCAATAATTATCTACAAATCTCTGTAAACATCGAACATATCCCTCAGGGAACATAAACTACTTCCACCTTATGAAGTGCTTGATGGCTCCCGATTTCTAGGGTGTTCAGGTCAATGTCCACAAATAATCCTTTACCCATTGTTGTTGTCCCAGATTATGTACCTATATGAACGATTCTTTCTTACTCTCAGACATCCACCACCATCTTCAATCCTTTAACCCCTCGATCAGGTCCTTAACGGACTCGATCTCATCAAGCAGGGCATCGCTGTCCATGAGGACATCGCTGGTAAACGGAATCCTCTCTAATAGGTGCTCAAGTTCGCTGTAATCGACAGAGTCTATATCATCTAGAAAATCGCCTAAGTAGACATCAAATGGGAGCTTTTTAACCAGACGAAGAATGCGCTTGGCTTTCCTCTCGGTGATATCGTTGGTAAGGGAATACTTTTTCGTGATAAACTTAATGATTATATCGAGATCCTCCTCCGAGGTCTTCGATCCTACCATAATATCATCGTATCCTGATTCATCCTTCTCATCGCCCTCGTCTTCACCAGAACCAGTGCCAAAAAGAATCGCCAGGCCACGCGATGCAGTCTCTTCGTCTATTATGTCCTCTTCTTTCGAAAAGGTGTTAATACGAATTTTCAAGTGGCGTTCCAGTAGCACTTTAATCATCATAGTATTGATATTCAGCTTCAGAATGTCGTAGCGCATCTGGTCGATCTGTTTCCAGACCTCTTCAGTATCCGGATAGTTTCCGTTTATGTGGACATTGTCCACATTCTCGTCTATCAGATTGTTTTTCCCTTTTCTCTTGTCCTTCATAGGATTCCTCGACACAATATGGAACCTGAATTATAAGGGGACAAACAGAAAATCAACGGTTTTTCGTTAAACCCTATTGAATAATCATCGCCTATCAATTTCTGAGGCAACACAATGGACTCAGAAGCGTACAGAAAGCCGATAAAGGAAGTGTATTCCCCGTATAAAAATGTGTTCGGATCGGGAATGGAGGCCGCATCTCCTGACGGAGGGAGCATCGATTGAACGAATGAACCGCCTGAACCGAAGTGATTCCGATGAGAACAGCATCCGACAAGATCGCAACACAGATAGAATATGGTGATGTGCTGGCGGCCCTGCGTATGCTGGACAATATGGTCATCAATCGCATGATTCGCAGATACAGAGACATAATAGCGCTATGCACTGCCATCATGGACACGATCTATGCCGGACATCAAGAAGGCGATCTTGAGGGTTGCAGATTCGGAGCATTCAGATACAACAAGCGCAGGAAGACCCTCCGCCTCAGGTGGAGGTACAGAAAATCGGCCCGTCTCGTTGCCATCCTGTTGATTCTCTTCTTCAGTTTCATTTTAGGCAGCGAATCGGGGATGGATTTTTCCGGGCCGATTCAAACCCTTTACGATATACTAATGGAGACACCATCATGGAAATTAAACTAAGCGATAATGGAATCTACTACTGTCCGTACGATCCCGAACCAAGGATTCGCATCGTCGAAGGGATTGGGTATCTTACAAAAGGACATGTTTTCCTAAAATACGGAACAGAAAGAATACAGTTGAATGGGAGAGGGATCATACTGCCTGACGGCGTCTACCAGAGCTCGGCAGAACCGTCTCCGGTGACCATCACAATCGATGTCGAAGATGACCAGGGGAAGACCATCATCTCAGACCCCCATGAGCTACGTTACGCAGGATATAATGGGATCCCTCTGGGACCAAAATTTGGCGACGCCATTTACGGTGGAACGCCCTTCAATTGCGCATCAGACTACGTGGATCTAGCGAGGTTGTATCCGGCTCTCGGAAATCCAGTAGAGAACAACTTCACATACCCCTCATCAAAAAAGGCCTATAGCGAAGTAACATTCCTCTGGGGATTCGTTTCAGACTGCTTCAAAGTGAACACATGCAACGATAAGCTTGTGGAGAATACGATCATCACTCCCACCTTCGCGTCTAACATTGAGAATGGATGTTTACCTGGCAGCATATCATCTGCAAGGATGTTGGCATATCTGCTGCAGATGAGGGGGCTTGATCCCGTGATTATCAGGGATGACGATCGTGTTTTTCTAGGGATGTCAGTCGATTCGGACCTCCAATCTGTTATTCCGGTATCCATGGTGGTAATCCAGGGCACCTTCATGTATCTGGTACTGTTCGATATCGATGAACTGGACGACCCATATGGGGCAGCGGTGAGCGGGTACGAGTACGTGAATGACGTCGGAATTTACCAACAGGACTGTTTCGTATTCACCAACGAGCTGCACAACCAGATGGTCCGCAGGAGGTTGTATGCATGACGACCGATACCAGGGAAATGATCTCACCTATAGAGAGATGCAAGAAAAACGGCAATTATCGTGACAACATCTATGCTCAGTATCTCAAGGCATCTGGATTGGATAGTGCATCCTCATTGGTCAACTGCAATGGGAAAAAGGATGTCTTCCCTCTTGATCCGACGAATGGAAAATCGCTGTTCGATGGCATTACTGTTGTTCTTGGTTCCAAAGGGAATGCCGGATACGATGAGTGGAAAGAGTTCTGCATGGCAGTCGACTCGAACAAGAGGGACATGGAGCTCAACAACCTCTATGCCTCGTACGGCACTCTGACAGGCCCGGAAGGAAACAGCATGCCGGTGTTGCTTATAGAGTGCAATATCTCAAAAAACAAGGGCAAAATCTCTGCCTTGCGCTTGAACTCCCCTGTAATCAACCCGGCAATCCTCTCCAAGTTGTTCAGTTCAGAGAACGCTGATGTATCGACATATTCGGAAATCTATGAAATCAGAGGTTCCGGACCTGACGAACAACTCGATGATGCCCTAAGGTATCTAAATGAATCCGGATTGGACTTGACCGAGTACAAACTCGAAATGGCATACCATATCGGTTTGTTTGCATTATCGAAGGAATACATCCCAAGGGATCTGCTGTTGATGTTCAATGAGGCCCTCATGAACAGGAACACCGAGATATTATTCGGGAATGTGGAGTACGTGTCGATACCGCACAGTGATGTCAGGATCATCTTCTATGCTGACGCTCTCGATGACTCCCAGTTGGAAGCGATAAAGCGGATTGCTGACGGCAGGTCTTTGACAGTCATAGAGGGGCCACCAGGAACAGGTAAAACGATGGTCATTTGTAACTCCGCTGTATGCGAGATCTGCCAGGGCGGCAAGGTTGGAATGACGTCCGAGAAGAAGGCTGCCATCATTGCCGCCTATCAGAGATCGAAGGGGCTAGCCCTCAATATTTCGGAATCCATAGATGTGATGCGGAATGATCTCTGTAACCAGGCTACGATGTCACCTGACATCGAAGTGGACTCGGATATCAATGAGGACAGCAACAGATTGCGTGACCTGGTAATGAATCTGGGCATCATGTGCAGAGGACTGAACGGGTACGGCCCTGACACTCTCCGTACGCGCAGACCTACAGGCAGAATCGAACAGTTCTCGAACAAGATGAAATATGACATCACTGGGAGGGAATCTGAGGAGATACTAGAGGCCGCATCCTTTTCTGCGAACATATATCCTAAGTGCAAAAGGTATCTTGATATCGAGAAGAAGTGTCCTTGGATAGGGTATGCCGACACCGAGGATGCGGATGCTATCTTGAACGCCATCGAAACAGGTATGGTTGAGGGCATGAGACCGCGCGGACTGTTCAAGCGCGCCGTGACATTCGATAAGGCATTCTCTGACAGATTCCTTGGTGGTAAAACCGTTGACATTGCCACTCTGGATACCAACCAGATACGCGAGTACTTCCGCGGAAAGAAGGTATTTGACGGTCTCTCAGACTTAGAGAAAACAATTGTCAGCGAGGCGTTCAGACTCGATTTGGCATCCAATGAGATTGTCGACAAGGTAATGGAATTCGCTGTTGCTACATATACCAAAACCATCGACGACAAATACGGTGTCGACTCCACCGTAGCGGGTTACAGAGCAATCATCAACCGCATCTGCACTGTGGAACAGAGACTGAGACAGTACTCTCTGGGATTGGCTCAGAAGAAGGTGTCTGATGCGGCCAAGAAGCTACTCTCAATACCTGACTTCAAGGCAGACCTGTTATGCGATTCCGTTACTAAGGAGAGGTTTCTGCGCAAATGGGGCCGTTTGATTGCATCGGTACATCCGTATATCATGGGGACACTGGACGACATCTCTCATTATATCCCTCTCGAGAGGAACGTCTTCACCCTTGGTATAGCTGATGAGAGCTCGCAAATAGACATGGAACGTGCGGCACCGTTCATATACCGTGCTCAGAGGCTGGTTATTGTCGGCGATCGTAAACAGATGACGACAATGAAGGTTGCGAAAACAGAACTAACGTTCGGTGAGGATCCATTTGAACAGGATCTGTCCCTTCGTAGCGAGAGCCTCATGGACATAGGTGTCGCCTACGAGGAGCCGGTAACACTCAGATGCTCATACAGGTTCAAGCACAAGGAACTAGGAGCTTTTCTGAATGCCAAATTCTATGGAGGAGGACTCAACCTGATTGACAGCAGCCAATTGGACGGCGTGGTTTCGGAAAAGCCCGCCATCAGTGTCATCCATGTACCGGATAGCAGATGGGTCAACCAGTCTAATCCCAAGATGATCGAGGGGGTCATTGACTATCTCAGACACTTAACGATGATGGGCTGCGAGAAGAAAGTCAGGATCGTCACAGGAGGTTCCATAATGCGCGACAGGATGATAAGCACCATTCAGAAGTCCATGTCGAAAGAAGTACCCCTCTCCAAATGGATAGCCAAGACACAGGACAATCTGGAAGAGGTCGTCAAGAACCTGGAAAACATGCAGGGCCTCGAGAGCGACATCACGATAATCGCCTTAGGCTTCGCACCCGAGGAAGACGGGAGAGTCCGTAAAACTGTGTACCATCAATTCAATACGAAGGGTGGTGCCGGTCGTCTCTGCGTTGCCATATCCCGTGCTAAGGAGGAGATTGTTTACTTCACTGCATTCGGACCCGGAGAGATGGACGTATCCGGCCTCTTGCACACCGGAGCACACCTACTGAAATCCTGGAACGACTACGCTTGGGCGGTATCAGAAGGAGATACCGAAACCGTGAAGGCAATGATCGGATCCGTCAGCGGAAACATTTCAGAGATACCGACGGACGAACTGACCCCCGAACTTGCGAAGTATCTCACCGACAAGGGATATCGCATCAGAACCAATGTCTCCATGGGTACTGACAGGATAGACATCGTTGCTGAGTTGAACGGACGGCGCGGTGCCATCTTCTTCGATACCACGGATTATTGCAGACCCGGTGAAGCGGCTATAGGATGCGATACTTCGAGGGTTGCCTATCTAAAACAGCATGGGTTCGATGTCATTGATAAGGTCTTCTCATGGTCCATTTACATGGACGGCAAGGATGCGGTGTTCAAAGATATCGAAGCCAACCTGTCAAACGCCTTAGGAAACGAATTAACAGCAAAGGAGGAGTAACATGTCGAAAAAATATGACCCGGATATGCAGGCAATCAAAAATGCCATAGACGAAAACAATAACTGGGAAATCAGCCACGAGGATACTGGACTTCAGGGAAAGGGTGCCAGGGACGTATCTACGGAAGGGAATTACATAGGGCGCCATGACGGTGACGATCCCGGCAGGACGGTATGTCAGCAGATAAAGATAACCGGCAAAAACATCAAGGAAATTTTGTCGCGTATCCCATTCAAGAGATACGGCAGGTACTTTGTAATCTCCGGGGGCCAATGCTATCCCGTAGATACGATGGACGAATCGGTTCCCGAGAGAAGGAATAAGATTCATGCGATCATGGACAGGATTGGCCTCAAAAACTTAAGAAGCCTGGAGATACTGTGGTATACAGATCAGTCATTCCTGGTGACATTCCCCTCAGCATTGAGAAGGGGAAACGAATATGACGAGACAAAAATCATAGCTACCGTCAGACTTCAGGGCGGTGATGAGAAGCAGTATTTCAACCTCCTAGGGGGATCGTACTCCAAATGCTCATACCCAACCGAGGGAGCAACATCTCTTTCGCTGACGGCCGATAAGTTCAATGAGAAGTTCGAGGCAGTGTTCCAGTCGATTTGCAAGAACATCGACCTAGAAGACTTCGACAACGAGCGGGAGTACAAGAAGGCACTTCTGGAGGAGTTCAAAGATTCAGCCACGCTTACTGCTGCGGGGATACAGGTAATTGATCTGCCCTTCAACTGTCCTCAGCCCAGCAAGCGGATTATCGCCTCAACCATCAGGAAAACGGAGACCGATATCATCATAGAGGACCTTAAACGGGAGGCCCTCATCAACAAGGCGAAATCAGAGAAGGCGATTTTGGATATCCAGCGCCTTACTACGGAGGCGAGCGAGTGATGGAATCTATACTGGGGGATGTCTCATCCTTAACCAATTCCATGTATTCAGCAATCGGCCAGGGTTTGAAGCTCGGCATCGATCTTGCGAAGAAAAAATGTACTGTCAGCAAGTACACACCGAAACAGATCGAGCTGTCCGACAACCCCAACATGCGTCTGATTACACCATCCGTTGGGAAGGATTCACTGTCTTTCGGCCTCCAGAACGTATCCTCCCATACCGCCAGCATTACCTGCGTGGAGGCACACAGGTACGGCACAGTGAAAGAACTCGTCAGGGTTCCCCGCAGCTTATACCCGAACGAATCATTGACCGTGAGTGTCCCGTTCGACGGGCACGATTGCTTTGTGGTAATAAACTACAGCATCTCTGGAAGGACGGATGCGTTCTTCATCGAATGCACGCATTGCGAGGAGGCAGGGGAGGATGACAACAAAGATTGAAATCAGACAGATTGCCAAGTCTGAAATCGGCCCTAGGGGATACCCTGTAGCGGATCTTCGCACCGATGAAACGACCTGGGCATACGCCACTATAGATATTGACGGAAGGGAGTACAGCATGGGCATGCCCCTGTTCGAAGGACGTAGAAACATAGCATATATCCCCGATGAGAAGCTCAAAGGTTCCCATGCGGTCAAACTAACGGTCGAGACCCCTGGTACGCGCTCGGAGTGTGCGTACACAGTGAATTTCGAGATGGATGATGTGAAGGCACAGCCCACCGTAGATATCGAGGTCGGATTCGGAAAGAAAGTACCACGTCGCAGGAAGAAGGAGAAGATCGCTTCTGTAAGCATCAAATCATCCGATGATGCAGAAGCAACCCTCACCCTTTTCAAGGACGAAAGGGAGATTGTCTCCGAACCCGTATCCCTAAAAGGCGGAAAGACGGTCAGCAAAGGAATAAGGGCCCCCACGCTGAATATGGTGTCGGGCAGGTACACGGTACAGTTAACTCTGGCGGACCGTGCACGCCCGCTGAAGAAGTCGGGCATCATCACATTCTCCGTGCCGGAGGGCTCCGAAGGACTCGAATTCAGATGCGAATTCCCGGATGCTGCCGTCTATCCCCACCCTGTTACCGATTTGGGGAGAATTGTGTGCACCAACAACACGGGAAAGGCCGCTTCCCTGTTCGTCACCGTTTCTGTGGATGGCGAAGAGGTTGTCAAGAACATTCCCTGGACCGCTGATTCGGAATCCATATTCCCAATCAGGGCGAATGTGCTCACTGATACAGATATGTCCCACATCGTCCAAGTCTTCATCCGCGACAGAGACGGACGCTGTTACTTCGCCGACGAATCATGCATTCAGGTGATGTCGAAGTACGCCTTCGATTTGGAGAACAAGAATGAATCAACCAACGGTTTCATGACACATTACGCTGTGTACAGGAAACTCCATGGGGATATCAGGAAGGGTGGACCCATGTCACTTAAGGGATACTCGGATGGTGGAACCCACATATTGCCGGTGCTTGAGCAGATCTACAGAGGCCTTCATACCTGCGGATTTACCTACAGCAGACTGCCAACAGAAGGTAGATACCAGTACGTACAAAACAGTTGTATGACGATGAAGAGGCGTCGCGGTTCCTGTATAGACTTGTCCATCATGATAGCGGATATCCTAAAGATGGCGTCGCTGAGGCCCGTCATAATATTCCTGGACGGACATGCCGTCACGGGGATTGAGCTCACGTCCGAGGTGAAGGAGAAGAATCTCGGCGGCGTATCGGTCATGAAACTGGAAGGAAGGAGAATCATCCCTCTGGAGTCCACCTGCCTGTGCTCCACCGGCGATGTCTATGCGGCAATCAAGGCGGGAGAAAAGTCCATCAAGGACTCAAAGACCTGCAACGTGATGTTCGTCTGTGATTATCCAGACAAACCATATGCATTCGGAGAGGAGGCGATGGTTGATTCGAAAAGCGATTGAACTGCTGTCCTACCGCTGCCGAACAATTCGGCAGCAAACTTTTTTTAAACGGCGGGTAACCCCCAACACATCATGCCAGACAGCCCTCCAACTTGCCCATTAGTGCCGATCATTTCGAAATCACTGGTATTGGATTGAGCCCCTCTTTCTTCATGTATTTAGAGAAGGATGCCTTAGACGGTGTGGTGATCTGGCAATGTTTGCCACGTAGTTTGTAAGTTAACGGATCCGCACCCAGGTTCATTATCTGTTCGCGTATCGCCCCTATCATCGTACTGTCATTCGGGATAAGATCCCCCTCTTTGACGACATATCCGATGATTGCATTACCCGGATTGTCCGATCCCGATAACGCGCTTAGCGGGAGAGCGACTAGATATGCCGAGACAGAAGGCGACATCAGAGCATAGCGCTGAATGCCGTCAGAAAGTTCCGGTTCCATGATGATATCGACCAGTTCCTGAAAGCCGTCCAGATTCCATACGGAATCGGGAACGCATATCCTCTTCGGCATGTTACCGTCATCGATATAGAGGATCATTTCGCGTTTGGATGATTGGTCGACGAATTTCGGCCTCAGGACCTGAGTCAGAGAATCGCTATCCTGCAAACGGATAGGGAAACGATCCTGCGCCTTGCTGTTTCCCAATCCCCATATGCCGTGATCCCTCATCAGCCTGATAAACGCGAAATACAGATCCCCGTCGCTCAATGCATCCTTTGATAGTTCTTGATCACTGACGATGCCGATGAAGAAGCGGATCTCACGCCCCCACTTATCTTTGGAATACTTGTCCCCGCCCAAGGCAGATTCTAACGAACAGCCGGTATTTGCCAAACCATAGATATAATACGGGCCGATCGGCTCATCAACTATCTCTTTTCTCCCATTCCTGTACGCTTCATCGGTTTTTTCCGAACACAATTTGAAAATAGTTCCGTCGTCACTGAAGAAATCCGGCTGGCAGACGAAACGATTCGTGGGGTGTTCGAACACCTCGCCGTTGGAATACATCAATAGTCCGAAACTCATCTCTTTCACTCCGTCCCCCAATACTTCCAGTGGCGTTGCTCCGAATCCTTGATCTCGTTCTCCAAAAACGACTTCAGTTTCGATACTTTCAGTTTTCCCATAATGCCCAGATCCATCCTGTCGATCTGGTCCAGAAGGAGTATGTAGAACGGGGACAGGTCGAATAGTTTGCTATTAGGCTTATCTACCCAGCGCATATCGGAGCTCGAGAATACACAATGGCTTTCCCGTATGTACGGGTTCGCGTTCGCCATCTTGTAGACAGTCTTTGGTTCATCCTCACCATGGCCCTTCTGGAACAGAACATCGAACTGAGTGAATATGCAGATCACATTACCCTGGTTGTAGGTGTATTCTGTTTTAATCACCCCTTGCATGCGCTTCTCCTGATTACGGTATTCTTCCAGATGCTGCATCGTATTGGCAG
>JAFPVN010000147.1 GCA_017395275.1 Candidatus Methanomethylophilaceae archaeon
ATGAAAGGTTACACGAAAGTTCTCGCGGCGCTCGCCATCGTAGCGGTGATGTGCGCCTGCCCGCTGATCGTGGTGAGCGACGACAGCCATGCCTACGACGTCACTCCGGGCGAATCGGGACTCAGCACCAAGGCCAGCGGCCTCACCGAGGATCAGGCCAACACGTTGTTCTCGGCTTCGGCCAAACAGAAGGCGGCGAGCGATGTCTTCAAGTCGTTCTCCGGAAACAGCGACATCAGCTATACCGACATCAAGATCAGCGACATGTCCTTCGAGAAGGGGATAGCCAGCTCGGTGAAGAGCGACAGCATGGTCCAGTATGTCGGAATGGAGATGAAGTACACGATATCCTTCAAGGCGGCCGCCACCGCCGACAGGGAGATGGTGAGCAACTCGAACCCGTTCGCCGTCGCCATCAAGGCCGTCAACAAGGACAACGTGATGAAGACAGGGGAATTCTTCGATGTCACCGCAACCGTCAAGCAGAGCGGATCCCAAAAGGAATCGGAGGACTTCGTGAAGAACGAGGCGGGCAACTTCGTGGTCACTGCGGAACAAGACAGGAAGTTCGCCGTCCAGGAGTTCGACATCACGGCCAAGTACAATTACACCCAGAACGACCAGCCGACCGTCGTGGAGATGAAGTTCAGTTATCTGACCGAGGCCGATCAGGACCGCAGCATCAAATACGATTTCAACGGGGTCGACCCGGCCAAGGCCACGGCGGAGACCACGGTCTACCAGGACTACGAACCCAAGCTGATGGAGCACATCAAGGTGAAATGCTCGGGAGGGGGCGATTCCGACTCGACGGATGATTATTTGGACCTCGGCATTTTGGCAAAGGCGATCGGCGGCGACGATGCCATGAAGAAGGCGACGGTCCACGCATACGACCTCAGCCCCAACAAGTACACCTATGTCGGACTCTCCGATGAGATGTCACTCTTCAAATACAGCGATGCCGGCGACACAGTGAAGACGGATGAGACGATGAAGGCTTTCCTCCAGAGCGTCGGAAGCATCAGCGAGTCCTACGGCGATGCGAAGAGCATCTCGGACGACTACATGGGCTCCGTCGATGACGGCTCCAAGAAGAAGAACCTCATCACCTACGGGATCATGGCTGGTCTCGGCGTGATCATAGTCGTCCTCCTGGTGCTCTACATCAGGAAGAAGTAAACTGTTTGAAAGGCCCGCAAGGGCCTTCTTTCATATTTTTTTGTAAGTAACGAAGAAGAGCTCCACCGACTCGACGCTCTCGAAGCGGTGATTGATGCTCACCACTCCGTAACCCTCGGATTCCATCTTGTTGAGTCCTTCCTCGAGCTCGGCCCTTCCCTTGTACTTCTTGACCACGTATGTCATGCGAGGATCACCGGCATCGGGGAACATAATCATGTCGCTCATGCCTGAGAGTTGCGGAACTCCGTCAGCTCGTCTCCGGTGATAAGGTCGACCTTCCCGCAGTTGCCGCATTCAACGCATCCCCTGCACAGCTCCATCTGCGTGCAGCGTACGCACCTGTTGGCGTTGTACATCGGTTCCTTTATCTCGCTGCCGTTCAGCAGATGTCCGTCGATCGGATCGTAGAGGTCGTAATCGACCCTCCTGAAGAATCTGGACAGATGGGTGCGGTACGCGTAGTCCAGCATCTCGTCGGTGGTCCTGAGCACGTAGGGGAAGCCGTTCCTGTAGAACACCGCACCCACCGGGCCTATGGCCAGATTCACCTCGTATTCGGAGCACTGCTCGCTGATGGATTCCAGCCACTCCAGCCTGCACGGCCTGTCCCCTCCGAAGAACTCCCCGCAGGTGCGGACGTACTCGATCTGACCCGATTCCAACGCCGGTGAAAGATCTATCGGACCGATGAGCGGCGCCAGGTTCAGGCCCTTGTGCTTCGCCGGTATGTCCCTGAATATCGGCCACCTCTCGTCGAACGCCCTCTGGTTCTCGCAGGTGATGTTCAGCGACACGTTGTCGTACCCGTCGCCCCAATCCGGGGGAAGGCTGCCGGCCATCCGGGCCACCCGCTTGGTGAGGAAACTGAAGATGACGTCGGACCTCTCGCGCACCATGTCCCATACCTCCTCCAGCCATTCCGAGGCCTCCTCGATGAAGCTGTCCGAGGTGCGGTTCACGTCCAATTCCGAACCTGCTGGCACTTTGTAGTTCCCGTTCCTGTCCCTCTTGACCGGATAGTAGAAATCGCCCGTCCTCCTGACGGTGGTGGAGGGTATCTCCACGCCCCTCAGACCGTCGGTGAAGAACACGTAGCAGTTCTCGCAGCCCTCGCTGTACTTCCTGCAGCCGTGCCATGGGTTCCAGGACCTGGGATCGGACATGTATGCGGCTACCATCACCGACGATATGTACCTGTCGGCCTCCTTTCGGCACAACAATATTAACCGATTCCGCCCATTACCCCCCATGCTCCTCGGAAGGAACCCTGACAGGCTGTACGTCAAGGCCGTCACCCTACTCGGCACCGAAGGCGAGGCCGAGGGGAGGAAGGCGTTCAAGCTCGTCCTCAAGGCCGCCATGGCGGGACATGCGGAATCGCAGTTCTACGTGGCGTCGATGTACCATACTGGTACGTGCACCGACCAGGATGCCGATGCCGCCTTCATGTGGTACACCAGGGCCGCGGAGCAGGGCGTCCCCGATGCGCAGGTCAATCTTGGCACGTGCTACGAGGACGGCTTCGGGACCATGGAGGATCCCGCCGAGGCATTCAGATGGTACTCCGCGGCAGCGGAGCAGGGGCATGCCATCGCCCTGAACAACATGGGCAACATCTTCGAGACCGGGAAGAACGGGGAGAAGGATCCGCGCAAGGCCTTCGAATGCTACATAAGGTCCGCGGACAAGGGCTACGACACCGCCCAGTTCAACACCGGGAGATGTTACGCGGAGGGCATAGGCACCGAGGTGTCCCTGCGCAGCGCGGCGGAGTGGTATGACAAGGCCGCGAAGCAGGGTAACATGTACGCCCAGAACAACC
>JAFPVN010000148.1 GCA_017395275.1 Candidatus Methanomethylophilaceae archaeon
GCTGACCTCGTGCCCGGAGAGTTCTCCAAGGACGTCCATGCCAAGAGGAACGGGACCGTCCAATACATAGACAGCTCCAGCATCGTGGCGGTCGCTAAGGCGGCGGGCGCCCCGTCGGACGACGGCGCAGGGGTCTACTTCCATCACAAGGCCGGCGACGAGGTCTCCGAGGGGGACACCCTGTTCACGATTTACGCGGAGAGCCAGGCGAAGCTGGACCGCGCCGTGGAATCGGCCAGGTCCCGCCGCCCGATGCTCGTGTCGGAGTCCGCCTGCGGCATAGGGCAGGGGCCGATGGTGATCGCCCGCATCCCCACGAAGGAGATGCTGGACCTGATACGCTTCAGGAGCCGAAACCGGCCCCATGGATGGAGAACAGAATAGGATAGGGTGTCCCCTATCCCTATTCTTGAAATCGATCGTGCTACCTGACGATGGTCACAGGGCAGGACGCGTTGGTGACGACGCGCTCGGCCACGCTACCGTTGAGGATCTTCTTCAGGCCCTTGCGGCCATGGGTCCCCATGATGATGTGGTCGTACTTCCCGGACCTCGTCACGACGGAATCGACCACGCTGCCCTCGACGAGCTCGAACTTCCCCTCCAGGCCCTCGGCCTGGATCCTGGCGACGATCTCCCTCGCGGTATCCTCGCTGGCGGGGTTCTCCCTGTCCCTGACGGACAGGACGGTTATGGACCCGTTGATGCGCTTGGCGGTCTCGATGGCCACGTCGATAGCGGCCTCGTTCTTATTGGCCACCGGCAGGAGGATGCTGTCTATCTTGCTGGACCCGGATTTAAGGGTCAGCACGGGGCAATAGGCATTCTCGATCACTGCCGCCGCTGTCCTCCCGATGCGCCCGGCCACGACCCCGGACTTGCCGGTGATGCCCATGATGGCCATATCATGCTCCTTGGTGGCCTCGCTGATGACCTCCCAGGGGATGCCCATCTTCATAACCGTCTCGTAGGGGATGCCAGCGTCTTCAGCCATCTTGGCTGCAGATTCCAGGGCCAGCTTGCCGGCAGCCTTAGAGAACAAGATGGCGGAGTCGCCATCGACCTCACCGAATTTCCTGGCCGCGGATGTGTCAACAACGTATAGGAATGTTAGGTGGGTCGCGAATGTACCAGCAGAATGCACCGCGAGGTCCACCGCTATCTCGGACATGGCGCTTCCGTCTATGGGAACAAGGACTTTGTCGAATTTCATATGCGCACCTACATTTCAGATGATGCTGGTCCGTATTTAATTTTTGGATGTATTGTCCAATTTAACATACCATAATATTCGGCAAGGATGGGTCACTGTACGCGTTTCACCCTCACATCCCCCTGGGCCTTCGGCGCCGAGGCCATGACATCCGCCTCGATCGCCTCGGCGTAGGCGTCCTCGCATTCTATGATCAGCTTCCCGGTCACCAGCAGGGCGGCCGCGTTCACGCCGGGCTGCCTCTGGATGTGGGACTCGAGCTTCTCGCCGCACTCCTGGCAGGTCAGGCCGGAAACGAAGAAAACCATGCGCATACCCCGTCGATGGCAGAACGGGGATAAACATATTGCCAGCAAAAACTGGCTGGATGACAGTCTTCCCAGGTATCCCGGGTTATCTTTATGCCCTCCCGATGGGGTCCATAGGCCATGGTCACACCTATTACCGAGGAAGAGCTGCTCGCAACGATCAGGGAGAACCCGATGATCTGCAC
>JAFPVN010000011.1 GCA_017395275.1 Candidatus Methanomethylophilaceae archaeon
GAAGCTCGATATGCCGTTGAGCTTCCCGTCCACGTTCTCCGCCGCTCCGGAGACCTTCTCGGTCATGTTGCCGACGGACTCCTTCAGGTCGCGGATGCCGTCCACGGCCCCGTGCACGGTGTCGCTGACCTTCTCCGTGGTCTCCTTGCCGATGATGGCGTCGCTGACTATGCCGACGACGCTCTCGTCGGTCGTGAGCTTCTTCCAGCCCACGTATCCCAGGCCGCCTCCGACGGCTGCGGTCTTCAGGGCCGTGCCCGCACCCTTCAGCGTCTGCTGCGGATGCAGGAGGGCCTTGCCTCCGGTCTCCACGGCGGCTTTCGCCCCGCGTCCGGCCCATTTGGCGGCCTTGCCGCCCAGTTTCAGGACAGATCTCCAACTCATATCCTCATGGTGTTTATGGCCTCACCGTCTTCCCGATGGTCTTCCAGCGGCGGAAAGCGTCGTTCGAGATGCTCTCGATGTCGGCCTTGTCGGGTTGCTGTCCGGACACCTCGTTCCAGACGTCGGTAAGGGTGGTGTATTTCACGGCCCGGATGAGCCGTTCAAGCTTCTTGTTCATGCCCTTCAGTTTCGGACGCACGCCGAAGACGATCTCGGTGCGTTCCTTCTCGGTCATCTTCACATCGGAAAGGCAGACGATGCGGATGTCGTTAACGATCTCCACGCTCTGGAGGATGACCTCCCTGTAGACCTTGTTGCGGTTCGCCGACAGGGCCACGGCGACGGCGTTCCCGGGGCTCTGGGCGATCCGGTCGGCCAGCTTGCCGAAGTTGTCCGCGAGACGGTCTATCTCGTGGTAGAAGCCGTAGATCTGGGCAGCGTAGACGATGATGCCGTGGAAGGTGTCCAGGTACTCGTTGAACTCCTCGTCGAGCTTCCTCACGCCTTCCACCTCGCTCTTCACCCAGATATGCCCGGATGTCTCCAGCAGCATCGCCTCCTGTTCGGTGCGGAGGGAATTCTCCGCCTTCTCGGTATACAGGAGGATCATCGCGGCAAGGGTCGGGTCGATGGACTGCGCCCCGAGACGCTCACAGAGCAGAAGCATCAGGAGCAGCGGGACGATGACGAACAGCGGTCTTCTCATGCCAGTCATAGTCTAATAAGTCCTGGACGCGCGCTTCCAGCGGTCCTGCGCATGGCGCGCGATCTCGCCGTAGTCACGGTCGATGATCCCCTCCGTCGCGTTGTACCACACGTCGGAGAGGGTATAGTAACGCAGGGAAAGGGAAAGCAGGGAGAGCTTGTGGTTGAAGGCCTTCAGCCGGTCCTCGATCATCCAGAGCGTCTGCGAGCGCTCGGCGCCGGTGAGCATGTTGCCCTCGCCGCCGGTGGCCACGGCCTCCTTCAGCGTGGAATAGACAGAGACCAGCTCCGTGGCCGTCTCGATATAGAGGTTGTTCATGCTGAGCGTGGCCGCCAGTCCCTGCGGGTTGCCGGCGACGGCCTTCCGGATGTCGGACAGGTTGATGAACAGGCGCACCCCGTCGTTGTACAGATGGGTGGCCGCCTTGATGGACGACGCGAAGCCGTCCGCCGACTTGAGGTAGGCGTTGTATTTCTCCTCCCAGCTCTTGATGCCGCTGAACTCGGCGGCGATGGTGCTCTGGAGGACGGCCGTACGGGCCATGCCCTCCGTCTCGTTCTTGATCTGGCCGTCGATGAGCTCGTTCCCCTCGACGAGGACGGCCCACTCCAGCGGGTTGGCCACGACGATCTGGGCGTTGGCCCTGACCGTGCCGATGAGCGTCGTCACCAGCAGGGCGACGGCGATGACGATCAGGCGGATCAGGATGGCCTGGCCACGGCCCTTGCCGTTATCGGTAGTTTGCGAATTCATGGATGTTCATGCGTTTTCTGTTGTAGGAGACCCGCTCGCGCAGGCAGTCGACGATCTCGGTACCTTCGCGGATGCCGATGATCAGGAGCTTGGGCATCGTCCGGTCTCCGGAATGCACCACGATGGTCTTCAGGCCGAGGATGAGCTGGAGGAAACTCCGCTTCTCGTCGAAGTCCACGATACGGTAGAGCTCGATGTAGTCCCGGCTGCGGGTGAAGACCCCGTGCTCGTAGACGAGCTGCTCGCCGGTGATGGTGTAGTACATGCCCCTCAGGTAGACGAACCGGTAGTAGACCTTGAAGACCAGCGCCAGGCCGAGGCAGAAGAAGACCGAATGGTACGACATGCCGTCCAGCCCGCCGACGACCAGCAGGGCGATGGCCGCGAGGATGGACACCAGCTCGTCGATGAGCAGCTGGCGCCAGTCCGGACGGATACGCACATCCTCGTATGTGTTCCCGCCGCCCATGCCTATCTGTGATATTTGTGCTTCTCCTCGTGGGACTCCTCCGGCTCCACGGCGCCGTCGCCGTCCAGGTCGCAGCCGACGGCCTTCCGCTCCGTCTCCTCCTTCCCGAGGATCTCGTCATTGAAGTCCTTGTACCCCTCAGCCGGGAGCTCGCGCTCCGTCTGGACGATCAGTCCGTCCACAGCCTCGAAGAATGCCCTGTAGCCCGCCTTGATACGGACGCGCAGGTCCTCCTTGTCCTCGTCGCAGAGGTATCCTTCCCTGAGGTCCTCGGAGAGTTCCTCGACGGCGAAATACTTCTGCTGCACGTCCTTCGGGAGCCGGAAGAAGGCGATCTCCTTCTCGTGGTCGATCTCGATGTGACCCGGCGTCTCCTTGAAGGCCCTGGCCACGTCGCTGTGGGGTTTCTCCTCCTTCGCCACGTCGATGAAATTCTGCGCGAACTGGCGTCCCGCGTCGTCGTTGTCGAAGCAGAGGTGGAACACCGCCGCAGGAGCCGTTCTGATAAGCCCCTGCATCTGAGCGCGGGTGGGGTTCCCGCCGGTCGATACGAAGACGGCCTTCCCGATGCCCTTGTCATCGTCACGGCGTAGCTGGAAGAACGCCATCGCGTCGAAGGCGCTCTCGAAGAGGAACACCCTCTTCGCGTCCCTGAGGTCCGTCCCGCCGGGAGAGGCTATCCACAGGCCGACGCTGGCGTTGCTCCCGGGAGCCTTGCCCTTGTAGGCGGGGCTGCCGTCACGCCTGGGCCAGCCGCGTTCCTCGAAGCCGACGACGGTCCCGTCGCCACCCGGGACGGTGAGCGGGAAGGAGAGGTTCCTGTAGGTCATGCCCTTCTGATGGGGATTGTCCCTCTCCGCGATGACGAAGGTGTCGCGGAAAGCCTTCTCCGTGCGCAGGTCGAGCCCACGCTGCTTGAAGAAGGGATAGAACGGCTTCCAGGACTCCCTGTCGGCCTTGTCGAAACGGCTCAGCCGGTAGTCCTCCAAACGGAAGGGCCTGACCTCCGGCTCGGGTTCCCTGACCGTGCGGTCATTCTCCTCGTAGACGGTGTTGAGCAGGCGGCAGCAGACCTTGTTGACAAGCTTGTCGAGGTTCATGCCGACCTCGTACTCCGGGAAGAACTCCGGATGCTCCTTGATGAGCGATATGACGCTGAACGTCTTCTGCACCGGAGGCTGGAAGCAGCCCCGGCCTTCGTGCGTGACGATGAACTTGTCACCGCGGATGCGCTGCCCGTGCTCGTCCAGGCGGACGAACGACGGATAACGGATGCCGTCCTTCCGGTTGCGGACATAGCCCATATCCCGGAGGACGTCCTGCACTGTCAGGCGTTGCCTGTAGTCGTCGTAAGTGAGGTTTCCCATATCCTATCTCCCTAATCCTACGCCGTGCTCGGCGGCGTTGAGACCGGCCTCGAAGGCGCGGCTCGCGATGTCCTGAGGCGAATCCACGCCCGGCTTCATATAGACATGGCCGCCGCCGTGGCGCTCCATGTAGAGGTCCGGAGCCATCCGCGGCCCCCGCGCCATCTCTCCGGCGACGGTGAGCGCGGCGAGGAGCGCCGCCCCGATGTTCAGCCCGCCCTCCCGCTGCTCGCGGGGGAGCTGCTTCATGTCCACCTCGCTGAAGACCTTCGAGAAGAGCTTCATCCGGTGGTAATCGTCCACGGCCATGAACTTGTCATACTGCCTGCGGGTGATCTCGTGCGAGATCTCCTCGCCGTTGATGACGGCCGTCATCCTGTACTTCATGTCCCTGGCGGACTGCTGGTCCTGGTCGCGGACCGGCTC
>JAFPVN010000149.1 GCA_017395275.1 Candidatus Methanomethylophilaceae archaeon
CCGATGCAATCGGCAAACTGGGAGACGACAGGTCGGCGGAGTTCGTAGGCTGCGGGTCCTGCAGGACGTCCAAGCAGAGGCCCATACTCCTCGGGGAGCTGAGGGAGGTCGTGGCCGTAGCCACCGACGACGGTGAGAACGTGAACCGCGGATTCGGAAACGCCCCGGAGTTCAGGATCTATTCGCTGAAGGACGGTTCCGAGCTGGAGAGGGTGAGCGTCGACCTCAGTGCAGGCGTGGCCGGGAGCAGTCACAGGGAGCACATCTCGTCCGTCCTCATGTCGCTGAACGCGCCCAAGTATATCGCGGTGTCGGAGATCGGCCACTATCCGGAGGAACTGATAACCGGACAGGGGATCAGGCTGGTCGTGACGAAGGAACGCATCAGGGACCTGCTCCAGCGCCTTGGTTGATGAGAATGGGATGGCGCCGAGAGGGAGATTTGAACTCCCGAGGTGATCCACCACGAACTTTCCAGGCTCGCGCCTTACCGGGCTGGGCCATCTCGGCTTGAGCCACCCTATCTGCTACATGTTTAAAAAGATTTGGTGGGTGACGTTCTGGGTGGGACGGTCGCCATACATTCGTCCGTCAGGCGTCATACGGATGTCTGGCACATTCAGTCCCAGGTGATGCCGGAGACGGTGTCGGCGATGACGGGGCGTTTCCTTCTGGCGTCCTCGACGGCCTCGGGATCGTAATCGAAGGTGCTCACGCTCTCCCCTTCGACCGTGACGAGGGTGCTCCCGTCCGGGGACAGGACTCTGGAACCGGCGAAGAACTCCATCCCCTCGTAGGTGCCGATGTTGTTCACGAACACCAGGTACGACGTGTTCTCCAGCGCCCTCGCGGGAAGCACGCGCTCGAACGCAGGTCTGGATGTGACGGGGGAGGCGGATATGACGATGTTCACCGTTGACCCCTCCATGGTGCAGCTCTTCAGCTGTTCGGGGAAGAATATGTCGTAGCAGACGCAGAGTCCGAATCTCACGCCTTTGAAATCGAAGGTGAACGGGGTGGATCCCGGGATGAAGCGCTCCTTCTCGGTGAACGGAGGGAAGTTGGGGAGATGGACCTTCCTGTACGTCCTCACGGAATCGGATATCACGTATCCGGCATCGTAGGTCCCGTCCGCCCTGTACTCCGGGCCGCCGGCCACTATGCATATGCCGCGTTCCGAAGCGATGTCCTTCAGCCTGTCCAGCGTCCGGCGCATCTCTTCATCATGGTCGCCGTCCGAGAAGTAGCCCGTGAGGAACATCTCCGGGAATACGTACATGTCCGCATCCGTTTTCAGGCACTCCTCGATCCTGGCGAGGTTCTCGTCTATGCGTCCCGTGGACGTCCTGACCTGACAGAGTGCGATACGCATGAATCCGTGATGCCCTGTTGGGATATAACTGTCCCCATGGCATCCCGCGGACAATAGCATATTTACGTTCCTAAGGCCATTCTCCGCTCATGTCAGCAGACAGGCTTCCGCGTACAACCGAGGACGATGCGGTGGAGCTCCGCGGCTTCATCAGGAGATATGTCGACAACAGCAACTCCAAAGGGGTTGTCGTCGGGTTCAGCGGAGGCATCGATTCCGCCGTCGTCGTGAAGCTTGCGGCGGATGCGCTGGGGCCGGAGAACGTCCATGCGTTGTTCATGCCGTCCAAGGCCACCCCCGAGGCGGATTACGAATGCACGTCGAGGATGGCGAAGGAATGGGGCATCGGCCTCGAAACCATCGACATCCAGCCTGCAGCCGACGCGTTCGCGGGGATGCTCGGAGGGGACCTCACCGCGCTGGAGATGGGCAACATCACCGCAAGGTGCAGGATGACCCTGCTCTATGCGAGGGCGAAGAGCCTCGGATGCATAGTCCTGGGCACGTCAAACCAGAGCGAGTACATGATGGGATATTTCACCAAGCACGGCGACGGGGGATCCGATGCCGCGCCAATCGTCGGACTGTACAAGACGAACGTGAGGCAGCTGGCAAGGATCATAGGCGTCCCGGAGGACATCATCGACAAGCCACCGTCGGCAGGGCTCTGGGAGGGACAGACCGACGAGGGGGAGATGGGCATCACCTACGCCGATCTGGACCACGTGCTCTTCGAGTTGGAGGGAGGCAGGACGGATGCGGAAATCTCCGACGACACCGGTCTGCCGATGGAAAAGGTCGCCGAGATCAGGGCCCGCGTGAAGTCCATGGCCCACAAGAGGGTGCCGCCAGCAAGACCAGGGAAGACTTACTGAATGCGATGACTATCTTTAAATAGCAGGTCTCTATAATCCGATTGCTTGCTCCTGTAGTGTAGCGGCCAATCATGAAGCCCTCTCGAGGCTTCGACTCGGGTTCAAATCCCGGCGGGAGCACTATCTATTATCTACAACTCAGAAACCGACGGATCATTGTTCCATCACGTCGTGAAAAATGGATGATTGGGCCCGTAGGCCCGTAAGTGTTTTCAGTCCAGCGGCTTGCCGGTGAAGTACCTTCCGCAGAAGGGGCAGGTGGAGTTGGTCCCCTTGAACTCGAAGGACGCTCCGCAGTACTCGCATACCGCGTGGTGGATGTCCAGCGTGGAGGTCTTCTTGACCCTGTCCTCCTGGTCGACGAACGCGTATCCGGTAAGCCATCCCTTCTGGAGGAGCTCGCGGACTGCATCCCTGGTCTCGGGCTGCGTCCTTCCGACGGTGTCCGAGAGGACATCGATGGTGAGGGACTCGGAGGAGCTGATGACGACTGCCATGCGCATCAGTTTCCTCTTCTTCGCGTACATCACCCATGTGAGCGGTACGCCCCAGATACCCGATGCGGTGAACACGATACCGAGGATCATCATGATCCACCACGCGCCGCTGTGGTGGACCGCTCCGATGACGATCATGGGGATACCCGCGACGAACAGGATTGACCAGATCAGCGCCATGTAGAAGTTCTTCTTGGTCGCTTTTATTATTTTGGTTGCTGACATTGATTGCGGTATCGTGAGCGGAATATAAGAATATATCACGCAATCCCGAGCCGGCACAATCCAACATCATGGTATCTGGCACATGCGCATATGGTATTCGGGCATACGGCCTTCCTACCGTCCCGTAATCCTGAAAGCATTTATCGGGAGAAGTGCTATGTTTCGGCATGCGCCCCTCAGTACGCCCGATCGCGGCGGTCGCCGCGGTCCTTGCGATGCTCGCGTTGTCGTTCCCGATTCAGATGACGGATGTCTCCGAGGCCTCCGGTCTGGAGCATTCGGATGAATACTATTACAATCAGATGGGCGAGAGGGACCAGGCGCTCTACAGACAGATCTATGCCGCGGCGGTGAACTTCGAATCGGAGTTCATGTCCGGTTATTCGGACTGGAATATAGGTGCTGATGGTAAAGAGGTCAAAGATCCAAAAAGAGGAATCAATATAGTCGAAGCTGTCAGATTCGATCATCCAGAACTCTTCCATCTTGAGGCATGGATGTATCATGATAGCACAGGGCTAGTCAAACTGAAGTTTTCCATGGACAAGGCCGAATATGATGTGAAAAAAGCAGCAATAGATGATGCCGTTAATGGTTTTGACCTTTCTGGTTTGACCCGTAAGGCAGTCATCGACAGCATCAATAGGGAGATTGCCACATCTACAGTGTACGATAAGGGTGGCGAACATGCACATGATATTTCGGGTGTGTTCGTCGATAAGAGGGCCGTATGTGAAGGATATGGTTTGGCCTTCAAGTATCTGTGCAATATGAAGTCGATACCATGTGTTTGTGTGGAGGGGGATGCGACCTCCGACGGAACGGAGAAGGTTGGCCATCTTTGGAACTATGTGATGATGGGCAGCAAATGGTACGCCATGGACGTCACATGGAATGATACGGATTTATCTCTCCCTAATCCACCATACGTTACACAATTCACACTCGTAGGATCTGAAACTATTCACACCTACTCCGGGGATATCAATCTGAAGTTTAACGAATCGCATATTCCTGGGGAGATGCACAATTATTACGTTTTACCTGAAATCGAAGAGACAGGATACAGCGGCACGATCGGCACCGATACTGTCTTCGACTTCGCCAATCCCAGCACGTATTACTACGACAAGCTCACGGCCAACGGCAAGAAAGCGTACACGGCCATAGTCAAGGGCCTGATGGAATTCAACCCCCACATCGAGACGGGTGTGGCCGGCGATGCCAATGCGATATGGGATGCGGTGCGTGCCATAAGGTATGACAGGCAGGACCTGTTCCAGATGCCGAGAGGGAATATCCAATACAGTCCCGCCGACGGGAGACTGGACCTCATCTACGGGATCACCGAGGATAAGTACAACGAGATGCGCGACGCGGTCCTGAAGGCGCTGATCCCCATGGACAGGGCGCTGATGGGATGCGGTTCCGTCTACGAGAGGGTGCTGGCGATCCACGACTACATCGTATCGAACACGCAATACGTCAAGACCGACAACGCCTGGGACATATACGGAACGCTGGTGGAGGGCAAATGCGTCTGCGAGGGATACGCACGCACGTTCCAGTACGTATGCTCGCTGTATGGCATAGAGGCAATATGCGTGAGCGGGGACGGTTACGGCAGCGGTGACAAGCCCGAGAACCACATGTGGAACCTCGTCCGCATGAACGACGGCAGATGGTATGGCATGGACGTCACCTGGGACGATCCGCTCGTGGGTGGGAAGGATTCCGGAGAGGTGTACTACACCTACTTCCTGGTCGGTTCGGATACGAAGAACGACCGCGGGAAGGCATTCTCGGAGTCCCACGTGGCCGGCATGATGCCATCGGACGGAAAGACGCATATCTTCGGTTCCGATGACCTCCTTCCCGAGGTATACGCCAAGGATTACTACATCAGGCCGGGACAGCCGCTGGAGATCGTCATCGACGGTACGGTCACGGTGGTGGATGGCAACTACGTCGCAACGGTGACGCTCGCCGAGCTCGAGGAGAAGCACGGGTACCTCCAGGGCAAGGGCACCGCAGTGGTCATGCTCGGGGAATCCGGTGCGAAGGTCGGCATGACCAGCGACAGTCTGGATGCTCTTATAAGATACATGCAGGGCGAGACCCTTGCGGACATCTCCTTCACCTGCAGACCCTACACGGGCAAGATCGCCATCGGCCCCCTCGAGTTCGAGAACGACGCGTTCGCCTTCGGCATCGTGTCGGAATCGAAACCGGTCAAGCAGTCCGACATAGGCGGCGGCTTCGAGCTGAAGATGTACATCCCGTACTCCCCCAGCGGCTTCGAGTTCGCCGAACCGCTGATCAGGGCGTGGGACGTCTCCACCGGGAAATCGGTGGAGGGAAGCACCTACGAGAACGGATTCGTCTGCTTCACATCCGATTCGATGGATTCGGGCTTCGTCGCCGGCAGCACGCCGATCAAGGGTCTCACGGTACCGATGATCGTGGTCGTGCTGATCGCCGTTGTATTGTTCATACTCCTGCTGCTCAGGCACCATCACAGGAAGAAACTGAGGGCCAGGAACAGGCACTGATCCATATAGCCAGACATGGGTTGATTAATCAATTTTAAAGTTATATATTAGACGTACCCCAGACCGCATACGTCCGTTCGTCCAGATAATTCATATCATAAAAGTATAGTATATATACTAGGGACTTCGGTATTTAAAACGACCTTGGATAGAAGGTCAAGAGGAATGAAAATGGGCTTTTTCGACAGATTCAAGAAAAAGAAGAAAGCCAAGGATGCCGGAGCGCAGAAGACATCCGAGGCCGCTGCTGTACCGGCAGCTCCGGTTGAGGAGCCTCTCCCGACCGAACCGGTCCCGAGAGCGTTCGCAGTTGCAAGGAAGAAGAACAAGGAATACGTTGCCGCAGGCAAGTACAACGAGGAAAGGGCTGCGGTATTCGATGCACAGATCTCTGCCATCGAAGCGTCGGACGCAAGCGACGATGCGAAGATGATGGATCTGGCGCAGACCATGGGCGGAATGCTCAGGGTAGCTCAGATCCTTGCCAACGCAAACGCGTGATCCTCAACCGGAAACGAACGGCACCGCGGGTGCCGTTCGTAAACCCCCTTTCAGATCGAATCGGTTTTTCTCAGGTACTCCAGATCCAGTACGGCCGTGCTGCCGTCGTACCTCAGGATCTTGTCGTACCCTTTCTTGAACAGTTCCCTTCTCGCCCACCCGACCGTCCTTCCGCGTCCGTTCTCGGTGAGCGCGGCCGTGTCCCTGGGGCCTGCGGCGTATTCGGCGAACACCTTGTTGAAACCGCCCTGATACCCGAGGTCCCATCTGAAGAACGAGAACGGTCCGGAGTACCACAGTGTGGACAACGCCATGACGGACGACATCTGAAGGAGTCTCCTGTCGGTAATCGAACCGCCTTCGGCAAGGCACGTCCCAGGTACGGGAACACGGTACATCACGGCACCGCTGGCACATCCGTTGTTGAGTCCCCACATGTAGTTCTTGACGATCTCCTCGGAGGTGCTCTCCGGGCCTATGGGCTCGGTGCATGTGGTGGTTATGATGCCTGACGAGATGAGGTTCCTGATGGTGCGCTTGCGCCTCTCGGGGTCGATGGACGTGTCCCTCCCCTCCCCGAGCCTGAGGACATGGTAGGCGCCGATCGCCCCCGCCTCCCTGAGCGCGACGCAGTCCTCGTACTCCAGGTCGCCGCAGTTGATGCTGATCCCTATCCCCTTGTCGCATTCCCTCCTGGCGACCTTCACGAGACGTATCAGGTCATCGACCTCGAAGTTCTGGATGGTCAGCAGAGAGATGCTGGTGACGTCGCCGAACCTGGTGACCTCCCTCACGTAATCACGGAGGACATCATCAGGCATTACGTAGGGTTCCGCATCCGTGGTGTCGGCTGAGAAATTGCAGAACCTGCACCTGCCGACGCAGGGGCCGGTGATCACACCTATCTGGACGCCGATGTCGCCGGTGTTGTCGCAGCGCTCCCTCATGATCCTGTCGGCGAGTGCGACGGACATGTCCGCTTCGGGAGAATCCTCCGGGAAATCCAACAGGTAGGCGCATTCGTCCTCCCTGATTCTCTTCCTGGCGCAGGCGCGCGTAAGGATGTCGATCGCCTTGGGGTCCAGCTGACCGCTCATGCGTTACGGACGGTATTGTGCCTATTTATCCGATTCGGGATATCACTGCGGGACCGCCCTCTTCAGCGGGAGAACTGACGATCCCACGGACCCTCCGAGCTCTATGTGGGCGGAGAAGTCCAGCGCTATGACGTCGATCCCCCTCTCCGAGAGCTCCGATACTATGCGGGACGGGTCCGAGAGATCGGAGTATCCGATGACCACGGTCCTCTCGTCCAGCGACAGGATGTCGGTGAGCAGCGAATCGGATTCCTCCTTCGTCACTTCGATGACGTCCCAATCCTTCATGAACGAAGGCAGTTCCTTCACGACCTCCCTGCAGACCAGCACCAGTCCGGGCCTGGGGACGTACAGCGCCTGCCCGAGGAA
Organism: Candidatus Methanomethylophilaceae archaeon; assembly: GCA_017395275.1. GTDB lineage: Archaea > Thermoplasmatota > Thermoplasmata > Methanomassiliicoccales > Methanomethylophilaceae > SIG5. Next base: position 7,489 of record JAFPVN010000149.1, read on the forward strand.
ACCCGCGCCTTCGGGAAGGGTCACCGCCCTCACGTCGTGGAACGCGAATGTGTTACGCATCCATCTGAATCCTTCGTTATCGGTACCGACACCGTCGGAGTGGAGTCCGATGACCATCCTGTCGTCAAGTTGGATCAGATCCCTGGCGTCGAAGAACGGATACCCTTCCGGATTACCGGACAGCGGGCACTGCGGGGTGGAATACCAGCAGATTGCGTCGTCCCTGTACTTCTCGCGGAGGATGCCGTACAGTCCGAGGACGTCGATCCTCCTGCCGGGGGTGTTGAGCACGAACTCGATGAGGTCGTTGGCGACGATGGCGATGTTGTCGCGGGGGAAGAGCTGGTTGAGTCCCTCCTTCGGTCCCGCAGGGCCGTATGCCTCTTCGATCCTCTCCGGGGTGAGGGTCTCGACTTCGAGCACTTCCGTCCCGAACCTCTTCAGGATATCGGCGAGCGCATCGTTCTCCCTTCTCAGTACGTCGGTCAGGGGCTCGCTGTTGAAGGTCATCTCGGACCATGGGATACCGTTGTTCCTTCCGATGCCGTTCGCCGCGCCTATCGCGCACTGCCCCAGTTTCCCGTACCCGTTGGTGATGCACACCGAGGCCTTCGGGTCCGCTTTCTTCATACACATGTCGGGGCCATGGAGGTCTGTGTATTTATAATCGGCGTTAACACCGATATCAGCAGATGAGCCAGCATAGAAAAATGCATGGTGGCGGATAATCGGTGTTAATACACGTGCGGGCGATAGTTTAATAACCGCGTGTGCTATCCGTTAAATCAGGGATGCATATGGACTCTGAGAGGATCGACTGGATCTCAGAGTACGGGGTGGAACGCAATCGCAGGGCAGGTTTCCTGGAGCGTATCAGAGCCTCGTTTCTGAGGAGACAGAAAAGAAAAGTACGCGACGTGAATGACCTGGACCCTTCCGATCTCGTTGAGACTTACAACAGCGTGTTCGGTATCGACAGCAGCGACCCGACGGCCGCAATGAGGTACGACCTCAGGTCCAGACAGCCCAAGAGCACGATAGTGACGGAGATCGAATTCAACACCGCCGAATCCGAGGCCGAGGGGGCCGTGACCGAGGAGGTCAGGATGCCGGAGACCGTCACAGTAGAACCGGTCCTCAAGGAACCGGCCGTCACCGTCCCGGAGGTCACGGACCAGGACATGCCCGAGCCGCTGGTAAGGATCGAGGCCGTGCAGATTCCGAACATGATCCTTACGGGAGCCGGAGAGGTCGCGGAGATGCCTGTCAACAACTACGACAGCGACGCCCCCATCACAGTCAAGAACGAACCGCCCGCCGACAGGGATGCAGGGTTCTTCCCGGGTGTGAAGGAGAAGTACGAGGAGCACGAGGAGGCCGTGACCGAGGAGGCCCCTGCCCCCGCCGCCGAGACGGGTCCGCTTTCGGATTCCGAGATCGCAGAGCAGGTCAAGGAGTTCGAGGACGTCAGGGCCGAGGAGCTCTCCGGATACGTCGACGAACAGATCGACCACGAGCTCAGGCAGACCCTCATCACCGATCCCAAGTTCGATGCGGTGGATGCGCCGGTATCCGCGGAACCCGCCCTTCCCAGACAGGACAAGCTGAATGTGGAGTACGAGGTCAGTGCGGAGGCGTCGGAGTCCCAGGTCACGGAGGATGTTCCCGCGGAGACCGACGTTCCGAGGACCGGGGTGTCCGAAGGGATGCCCATGCTGTCCCGCCCGCTCGAGACCCCCGTCCTGCCCCTGCCCGAGAAACCCCTCTCCATCGATGCACCCGAAACATTCGCAATGCTCGCCGCTCCCGAGTCCGCCCCGGCAGAGGAGCACGCAGAGGAATCAACATCCGCTCCCGAGCCCGCAGTCGGTCCGGCCGTCGATTTCGGCCGTGCAAGGGAGATCAACGCCGCCAACGTCTCGTCCGGAAGGTACGGGGAGACGGTTGCGGACTCATTCGAATCACAGATCGCTGAAACGGAGTCATCCGATCTGCCCGCAGAGCTGAAAGCGATACAGATATCGCAGATCATCGGCGGAATGATCCTCGCTACCCAGAGGAGCGCATTCGCCGCCGAGGATGCGGTACCCGAGATCGCCCAGGAGGCATCCGAGGATGTCGCAGAGGAAACCGTCACGGCAGAACCCGAGTCCTTCTTCGACCTCGGAATCGCCTACGGACTCAACATCGCCAACGTCGAGCACGGAAGGTATGACGAGACCGTCGCGGCAGGCTTCGGGTCACAGATCTCTGAGGTCGAATCCTCGGATTCCCCCGTGGAAGTCAAGGCCGTGCAGGTATCGCAGATCATCGGTGGAATGATCCTTGCAGCTCAGAGGAGCGCATTCGCTGCCGCTTACGAGGCACCCGCGGAGACGGTCGAGGAAGAGGCCGCAGCCGAGGGTCCCATCACAGTAGAACCCGAGTCTCCTGTGGACTTCGGATATGCCCGCAGCATGAACGCAGCCAACGCTGAAGCGGGAAGGTACGACGAGACCGTCGCGGCAGGCTTCGAGTCGCAGATCGCGGAAGCAGAGAGTTCCGAAGTGTCCGCAGAGATCAAGGCAGTACAGATGTCCCAGATCATCGGCGGAATGGTCCTCGCCGCCCAGAGGAGCGCTTTCGCCGACGCTTACGAGGCGCCCGCCGCCGAGCCCGAGGCCGTCATCGACTTCGGAATCGCTTACGGTCTGAACATCGCCAACGTAGAGCACGGGAGATATGATGAGAAGACCGCATCGGTCTTCGAGTCGCAGATCTCCGAGGTCGAAGCTTCCGATGTCCCCGCTGACGTCAAGGCAGTACAGATATCGCAGATCATCGGCGGCATGATCATCGCAACCCAGATGCACGTTGACCGCGAGATCTCTGTCGACGTCCCCGAGACCGCGGAGACGGAACCGGAGCCCGAGACCGTATGCGAGGAGATCCCCGCAGCGGAACCCGCGGCAGAGCACGAGGCCGTCATCGACTTCGGCCGTGCCCGCGGCATGAACGTTGCCAACGCCGCATCCGGAAGGTACGACGAGAGAACCGCATCGGTCTTCGAGTCGCAGATCGCGGAGGTAGAGGCCTCCGAGGCATCCGCAGATATCAGGGCGGTACAGCTTTCCCAGGTCATCGGCGGTATGATCATCGCAACCCAGATACGTGTGGACCGCAGCGTCCCCGCGGAGATGGATGTGGAGATCCCCGAAATCGAGGCCGACAAGGTGGAATACACCGAGCCCGAGGTCCCCGACTTCATCGCGGAAGCCCCCGTGGCCGAGGAGGTATGCGAGGCCGCACCCGCCGAGGAGGAGCCCGAGGTCCCGATGGAGTTCAGGTTCAGACAGATGTCCCAGATCGTCGGAGAGACGATGCTGTCCATCCAGAAGACAGAGGAGGACGTCCCCGAGCAGACCGAGACCGTTCCCGACACCGTCCGCGACGCCATCGCCATGCAGATCGGATTCGGCGG
>JAFPVN010000150.1 GCA_017395275.1 Candidatus Methanomethylophilaceae archaeon
CCTCCGGCCATAGCATCCGCTGCCTTGAAGGTCGTTTGTTTAGCCATGAACGGCTTCAAGGCTCTTCTTCCTGTTGAACCTTACACCCGGTCCGAAACATCAAAACATTTTCAACCCGAAAACTCAACTGTCCAAGTCAAGATGAAAAACTACGTGCGGAATGCGGATGCATGGACGACGTGCTCGCTTCGGGAGAGTCCCGCATAGATGAGCTGATCTTCTCTTCAAGATTCCACGCTCAGAAGTCGTCCGCGATATGCAGGTGCACGGAGATAATCAAGAACGGGTTGAACGGGAACGTCCCGGATACCATGGAGGGACTGATCGCCCTCCCGGGAGTGGGGGAGAAGACCGCCGCGTGCGTCCTCAGATACGGGTTCGGGAAGAGATCGGTGATCGTCGATGTGCACATATCGAGGGTCGCTTTCCGCATAGGGTTCTCCGATTCACCAAAACCATGTGACGTGAAGAAGGCTCTGGAGAGAATCGTTCCGGAGGATCGCTGGGATGACATGGACATCGCGTTCATCACGCTGGGAAGAGAGTTGTGCAGGCCGTCGAATCCGTCGTGTGATGAGTGTCCTGTTGGAAAACTATGCGGATTCGTCGGAAGTTCTTCCAAAAGATGAAAATAATAAGTGTTTCCCCCTTGCGGGGGAAAATGGTTTATTCACTCAGCGAGACGCCAGACGGCCGTCACCTTCGGAGCGGTGTTGTGGCTGTGGGTTATGTCGCCCTCATACAGAGCTTCGAACTCTTCAGTGACATCCTCACCATAATCGACCAGCCAGTGGTCGAACACCACTCCGTCAAGAGGCGTGAAGGTGCATGCAGGCAGCGACAGGCCGTCGCCGACCTGCCTGTTCTGGTTCCCCATGGTTCCCCTGTCCTCCCATTCGCGCTCCTCGGGGTCCTCTCCGGAATAGAACACGAGAGTGTAGGATGTCCTCTCCCACTGCGCGTACAGGTCGAACGCGTACACTCCGTCGCAGAGATCGGTGACCTCGGCTCCAGGGGCATAGTATGTTCCGTCGCCATCTGGCATAGTGTTCCAGCCCACGAACGTGTAGCGGTAGGTGGTATCCCTGAACTCGCACTGGCCCAGATAGGTGGGTACGCCCATGTATATTTCCTGCGTGTACGTCTCGCCTTCGAAGTTTTCGCGGTCTGCCTCGGGTACTCCCGCGCTGCGGGGGTCGTTCTGGAAGCGCACGGTGTACTTGGTATGACCCCACATCGCGTACAGGGTGAACGTGTCGCCTCCGACGGTGAGGTCGGTGACGACCTGCTCGTTGGTGTAGGATGTTCCGCTGCCGTCGTACTCTGTGTTCCATCCGGCGAATCTGTAATCCTCATCGCCATAGAACGGACAATCCACAAGAGGTGTGGCCACACCTACACCGATGATCTGGTTGTAATACTCGTTATCCCACTCCGTTCCCTGAGGCTTGTTGATCTCGAAGTGGACGGTGTACTTCACAGGCTCCCACCACGCCTTCAGCGTGACGGTGTCGCCTGCGCCGGCGCCTTCCAGGTTGGTCACGTATGTCTTGTCGGTGTACCTGTTGCCGCCTCCGTCCTCGGTGAGTACCCAGTAGGCGAACTCGTAGAACTCGGTTATATCCTCGTAAGTGACGGCGTTGAGCTTCGTCTGGATACCGACACCGATGATCTGATCGGCCATCTCTCCTTCGAACTCTCCCTGGCCGCGGTCGCAGCGGGTGAAGTGCACTGTATACGTACCAGTGGCCCAGACCGCGTAGAGATCCAGAGTGGTTCCTCCCTGAGAGTCCGACATGGTGTACTTGCCTCCAAGCGGGTAGTCCACTCTGGTGGCGTTCTCTGTGGTTGCCCATCCGACTATGACGTTGCCCGCCTTGGAGAACCCGTTACCGTTGCTGAGGTAGTTGTCGCCCAGCAGGAGCGTCTGGTCGGCGATGGATCCGTTACCGCCGCTGGTGTTGTACGTAACGGTCATAGCAAGGGACCAGATGGCCCAGAACTCGGTACCCATCGAGCTGTCGTAGGTGTATCCAGCAGGGATCTGGGGGTTACCGTCCGCAGCGGTCGCCCATCCGAGGAAGGCATAGTTCTCCCTCTCGAACAGGTCCGCCGCCGGGAAGTATCCGTCGTACTGGCCCAGGACGGCGTAGTTGATCACCACGGTCGAATCGGGTCCGAAGTTGGAGTGGAAGGTCACAGCGGTGACCTCTGTGGTCCAGATAAGGGATAGGTCCACGATCTCTCCATCCAATGCGATGATGTTGAGCCACATGTATCCCTCGAATCCTCCGGACTTGTAGTACACCTCCCTTCCGTCGACCTTGCGGTAGCCCTCGTCGGTGCTGTGGTTGTACGTTCCGTCGCCGTTGTCGTGCATCGAATAGTTGTTGTTCGCGATGGTGACGGTGTCATACTGTCCCTCGAGGAACCCGATCGCGCACGCCGCCTTTCCGCTGGGCGGAGTTATCAGTCCGAAATCGTACGGTGCGTAAGTGACTGACCCATGGTTCAGACTGCTGTACGGCTTGTCTATGGTCACCGAATACGGTGTTCCTCCCTCGCCTGTCACGCGGACATAGAATCCGTCGAGGATCCACTGAGCGTACAGCACAATCCTTCCCTCGACCAGATCGGCGGGGTTGAAGCGGTCGCCGTCGACATAGTCCCTTCCGGAACCGTCGGCCCTGGTGTTCCACTTCACGAAAGTATTGTCGGTCCATCTGGGAGTGGTTTCCTCCAGAGTGAAGGCGTAACCGAGCTCGCAGGTGGGCTGTTCCTCGCTGAACCTTCCGCCGTTGGCGTTGAGTGTCACCGGGTACTGGGCGACGGTTCCCATCTCGGTAGGCTTGCTGGTAAGGGTCGTGGTGGAGTTCGGCCCGGTGTACAGATACAGCAGACCGTCGTCGACGCCGTAGAGTCCCTCTGTGATGATGCCTTCGGAGAGCTCGACCCTCTCGTTGACCAGCGAGCGGGTGTACACGGATTCCTTGATAACATAGCACTGCTTCGCCGCTCCGAGAACGGTTCTGCTCTCGATGCTGTAGACGTACACTCCCGCATACTGCGTGGAGTTGCCGGGCTCGTCATAGTTCAGGTAATTAATGGCACCGGACGAGTCGAACGGATACATGTAGTCCCTGAAGTCCCATGATCTGTCACCGATCGTCGCATCGTAGGCGCCGTGGGCTCCGACCTCGGTCACCGTACAGGTGATGTCACTTTCGTAGCCCAGCACATCCTGGTGATAGACGAACACATCGTTGACCGCAGCCAGGTAACCGTTCATGTGAGGCATGTCCATCCAGAAGTAGATGGTGATGACGTACTGCTCGCTGGCCTTCTCGCCGAACTGGATACGCATCCTGTTGCCGTCGGGCGCCTCCGAGATCTTACCATCCTTGTACTTGTGTATCTGGGCGTGGTAGACCGTCTCTCCGAGGCGGAAGGTGTAGCGGTACTGTCCCTCGTCGATCTGCTCCTTGGACCAATCGTCACCTCCGGTGAAGATGACGTATCCGTTCTGGACACCGTTGGACTCGTACGCGTCCTCGCCTCCGATGGTCATGGTGATTCCCTCGGGGAGGTTGACGACCTTCCAGTCGATGTTGGTGGGATCAATGACGATCTCAGCC
>JAFPVN010000151.1 GCA_017395275.1 Candidatus Methanomethylophilaceae archaeon
ATCGACGAAAGCGGACCTCTGCGACTTGTCGGGACTGTTCAAGGGGCTGAATGACCTGTAGAGGACGCCGGGCGCGATATCCCCGCCGGTGACCTCGTAGAAGTTCGCGAAGACAGCATCAGAGGAGTAATCCGCCCTCTTGTTGGTGTCTCCAGCGTTATACAGCGGGGTGCTGTCGTACCTCTTGGAATGGCCGGTGTGCGTCAGCGTGACCTCGGAGCCGTTATCGGCCGTGATCAGCATGCCCACGCATCCGATTGAGATGTAGCCGTCGGCCTCCACATTGACGAAGATGTCGAACATGAAGATCCCCTTGTAGCGTTCGAGGAGGATCGCACCGTCGTACGTGTCGTCCTCGGTCGTGATGGTGAATGTGGAGCCGAGGCATGCCCCCTTCTCGTAGAGCTCGTCGGCTTTTATATCGAGCTTCGGCTGGTTGTAGGAGCTGAGTCCGGTGACCTCGCCTGCGACGGTGAAGGTCTCATCCTTGTCCTCGAACGGATCGAAGCATACCACCAGGGATCCGCCGAAAAGGACGATCACAATCGCCGCCGCTATTAGAGCGTTGTAATCGGATTTCATGAAGATGGGTACCGCGTTACTGGTTATTATTAGCAGCGGGGCGGTTGGATGCATCGCTAAACGTTTTATCGCTTGATTTTTTACCCCACCACGTGAACGCTAGCAAAAACAAAGGGTTCTTCGAGGACATGTTCGAAGGATTCTCCGAGTCATTCATGCTTCCGACCGACAGATCCGATGGAGGGACGTTCGAGTCCCAGATGGACCTGGCCCTGGTCGGCTCCATAGCCCAGGGGAACGGGGTGTCCGACGACTCGGTGTGCTTCGCCGCCTTCGCTTACGCGCTGTCCCGCTTCAGCGGCGGCTCCGAATCGGTGTTCGTACTCTCCGGGGACGGCATCCGCGTCCCCGTCCGCCTGGGATGCGGGGACCGCCCCGTGGAGGAATTCCTCAAAGAGGCATCCTAGATGCTGGAGGGATGCAGGTCACACGCATGCAAGTTCACATACAAGGAGCTGGCCGACCTCGACATGGTGGCCGACGTGGTCTACGGGCCCCCGGGGGGCGGCTCCGATTTCGCCTTCGAGGCATCTGGCACCGTCAGGATAACCTACGGGCCCAACCGCTCCAGGGCCATGGTGGAGAGGTTCGCTGGCCTGTTCCGCACGGTCCTGGAGGGGTTCGGGAAGGGAGGATCCCTCGGAGGGATCGCCATACAGTCCGAAGAGGATGCCCGGCTGGTCGAAGCGGCCAATCAGACCTACTGCGACCTCGGATACGAGACCCTGGTCGACATATGGGAGATAGGCTCCCGCGGCAATAACGGGATATTCTGCAAATCCGGCGACAGGTCCGTCACCTACCAGGATGCCGAGCGCATCTCGAGGGCGGTCGCATCGTTTTTGATAGACTCCGGGATCAAGAGAGGCTCGCGCGTAGCCTACATGACGTCGTGCTCAGAGTGGTACATGCTGGCCACCCTGTCCGTCACCAGGGCCGGGTGCTCATTCGTGCCCCTGGACATGCGTCATCCCGACGAGAGGATCGCCGACATCCTGGACGACTGCGGCGCTGTGGCGGTCCTGGTCGACGCCGAGGGGGCGGAGAGGATGTCCTCGCCCGACCTCTGCGGATACAGGACGATACGCCTGGAGGACGCCTCATCGCACATCGCGGACTCCGATCTCCCAACGGACATCGAAGGATCATCGGAGGCGCTGGTCATCTACACATCCGGTTCCACCGGCAAGCCGAAGGGGGTATCCGTAACCCATCTGGCACTGGCGAACACGGTCTCGGGGCTCCAGAGCATCCACAGCCCCGTGCCCATAGAGGTGGCCGCGCTCTGGGCCCGCCCCGTCTACATCCCCCATCACTTCGAGCAGTGGATCAACATAGTCCGCGGCATCACCAGCGTGGTCGTCCCAGATGAGCTGGCCTTCGACCCGGCCGGCCTCGCGGCCCTGTTCAAGAGGGAGGGCATCACCCAGACGTTCCTCGTCAGCCAGCTGGCCAAGATATTCCTAAGGACCGTCGGCAGCGCCGGGCTGAGGCTCCTCTGCGCCGGCGGAGACGTGATCGGGACCCTGGACGACGACAGGGACGGGATCGTCTCGTTCATGTACGGCTCGTCCGAGGCCGCCATCAGCAACTGCAGTTTCAGGAGGGAGAGGTGCGACGGCACCAGCGTCGGCCCCCTCATATCAAACGCCAACATCTACATCGTCGACGCCGAGATGAGGCAGGTGCCCTACGGCGCGGTCGGCGAGCTCTGCGTCGCAGGATACGGCGTCACCCCCGGGTACGTGAACAACGAGGCCCTGACCAAGGAGCGCCTGGTCCCCAACCCGTTCAGCGACAGGGAGGGGTTCCGCACGCTCTTCCGCACCGGC
>JAFPVN010000152.1 GCA_017395275.1 Candidatus Methanomethylophilaceae archaeon
AACTCTACGACGAGTACGAGTCGCTCTACGGCGCCGTCGAGAGCGTCGCGGCGTCCCCCGAGGACTTCCGCAGCGAATACGAGGGCGACTGGGTCGAGACATTCATCGAGGTCGCGGTGGAGAACGTCACACCGCCGTTCGTGCAGATTGACGGGATGTTCGAGCTCACCTCCAACGCCCCCAACGGGATCGACCTCATAAGGGACGCACTCCTGAAGGGCCTCGAGGCCGCAGACGGCGCCAACGTGGAGATCACCTACATCGGATCCCCCCGCTACAGGATCGTCGTCACCGCCGACGAGTACAAGGAGGCGGAGGACATCCTCAAGACCGTCTCCAACACCGTCATCAAATCACTTACCAAGGCCGGCGGCACTGCCGTACTCAAGCGCGAGACGAAGTGATCCGCATGAGATCCGCACTCAGGAAGTGTAAGGATTGCGGCAGGTATTCTACGAAGGACGTATGTCCCGATTGCGGAGGCAAGACCGTCACGGCGCTGCCTCCGAGGTATTCGCCCGAGGACAGGTACGGCGAGTACAGGCGCAAGGCCATTGCAGAGGAGTTTGGAGAGAATGGAAAGTGTGATAAGCTACTATGAGGAGCCCGAGCTCAACAGGCCCATACTCATCGAGGGTCTCCCCGGAGTGGGGAACGTGGGCAAGATCGCCGCGGATTTCCTGGCGGACAAGCTGGGAGCCAAGCACTTCGCCACCGTCGTGTCCAAGCACTTCCCCCCGCAGGTCCTGATCGACTCCGAGGGCATCGGCGTCATGGCATGCAACGAACTCCTGTACGCGAAGGACGTCGGGGAGAGTCATCTGGACGTCATATTCCTCCTCGGGGACTTCCAGGCCGCTACGTCGGAGGGACAGTTCCTGGTCTGCAACGAGCTCATGAACGAGGTGTTCCTGAGGTACGACGTGTCCACCGTCTTCACGCTCGGCGGATACGGCACCGGGAAGATCGTCGACGATGCCGCCGTCCTCGGAGCGGCGACGGACATACAGACCCGCGACAAGCTCGCGCCCTACGGTGTCACCTTCAGGCCCGGGGAGCCCGCGGGAGGCATCATCGGCGCCAGCGCCGTACTGCTCGGATTGGCGCAGTTCCACGGCATAGAGGGAGCGTGCATCATGGGCGAGACCTCCGGTTACCTCGTGGATTACAAGAGCGCCTCGAAGGTGCTCGACGTGCTCGAGAGACTGCTCGGAACGAAGCTCGACAGGACCGAGTTCAACGAGAAGTGCCAGCAGGTCGATTTCATCGCCGGGAAGGTCAAGGAGATGGAACAGTCCCGCAGCGGCGACAACCTGGGTTACATAGGCTGATCCTGCACCCAATCTTTTTATATTATTGCTCTAATGCGGAATCGTCCTCACTTAGCTTAGCCTGGCTAGAGCGGCTGACTGTAGAGAGTTCCCGGCATTGCCGGTACAGCCGCTGAAATCAGCAGATCCCCTGTTCAAATCAGGGAGTGGGGACCACTCTCGTCTTGTAATATAGCGGATATCGATTTGGACACGGCCGCAAGTCAAGGAGAAGCGTACACGAGGGGTTTGAAACATGGCATCACGAGCGTATCCGTTCCGATCCCATAAGAACACAATGTCTAACAACACTTTTGTTCCCTCTAAAACATCCGATAATATTCGCAACCCAAGGTGTGAATGATGAGGGACAAAAGATAACATGACCGAGGCCGAAGGATTCCGCATGACCGCACCCCTCCTGAAAAGGTATGTCGACAGGATCAATGAACCGAACGGATTCTATCTTGAGGATGAAGAAGACATCGAACTCTTCAAGAAAATAGAGAGCATCGTCAGAGAGCTTCCACCCAATGAAGATGATTGTGACTCCCGCAGACTATGGATCAGCATACCGCGCGGACCAATAGAGGATTTCGGGGAATTCGACGAAGAAGAATGGGACACATACGATGATTTCGTGGATTTCTGGAAATGCTATCACCCTGACGAGGCAGACTGGTATGTGTTCTACTATGAGAAACCGGCAAACGGAAGCAGCTTCATCGTCCTCGGGGAATTGATCCTGTTCATGACGGGGGAGGGACACAATCCATACAGGAAACGTTCCTATTATCACACAGACCTGTTGAAGTGGCTGGTCGGGGCCATAAGGGTTCAGGTAGACAATATAAAATCCGGGACATACCACGACCTTGTCGTAAAAGAACTGCCGATCGGATACCGCAAAGGGGTGGTCAAAAGATCCGACATCTGGGACAGCGGATATTGGACCAAAGAAAATGATTTGGACGGAACCACCGAAAAAGACATCGAGGAATTCGCCAATCTTGTGGATGAGGGGATAGATGGCCCCCCGAAAACCAGACTCGGATCCATGACCTTGAACGATTACCTTTCCCTTTGTTCATTGTGTTTCAAGACCCGCGGAAATGATATTGCTGGAATGACCCTCAAGGAGCAGTACAGCAGATTTGCGGACGGGAGGGATGACGGAATGCTGGAGCTGGATCCCGATGATCCGGACGCATTCAAGGAGTTCGTAAGGACCTCGCACAGCGGACACATATGGGAGATACGGTCTGGCCATGGTTGGTCAATGATGCATCTGTTCCCCCGGAATGATGAGATAGGATGGTATACCGTACTAAACGGCAGCTTCGACCGTACGGACTTCGTCCACATTGCGTTGAGTCTGTTTGCACATGGTATTCCTCTGACGGTAAACGATGCAAAAAAGGTCCTTAAGGCTCTGAGAGGAGAGGATTACATCGGAATCGTACCCAGGGGCGATTGGCCATTCTATGCGCAATACCGCTTCAAGGAATACGATGTGCTGGAATGCATTACTTTTCGGGATGACCTATACGCGAAATTGAAGAACAATATCCTGTGGTATGAGGTGGACACGTTTTATCCAATATCCGAATCGTGATCTGGATGAAGGGTCGATGGGATAGTCCTTCGGCTTTCAGGAGACTCTCCATCTTTGTTCACAGCATTCTGCAATGAACTCTGCGAATCGTTTGGTTAACCGATCATCATTCTGATCGGAAATATATTGTCTCCATATCGCGGCCTTTAATCACCCTCAAATTCCACTTCGATCGCTTTTTTATCAATTGGTTTGGGAGTTGTTAAATATCTACTCAATCACTATGAATTATGGACGGGAAGGGACTGTACCAAAGGATCGTGGACACCGTGCAGGAGATGCACCTTAAGATCGGTGATTCCGAGGGCAGCATCTCACTGTACTATCCGTATAACGGGGGCCTGTCGGAGATATCGGAGGAATTCCTTGGGTGCTGTGCAGATCTTCCCGGGGGATAAGCATAGAGCAGATCCCTGGGCGCATAAGGGCGATCGTCCCGGAATCGGTATGCAGGCACATCTCCTCGATGCCTGTCAAACCCACGCTGAGGGACGTGGTGGATCTGGTGAGTTCACGCTGCGGTATCGATGATCTCCGCAGGATCGTATCGGAAAGACACCCCGATGCGTCATTCAGGAGGTTCGGAGGCATCGAGTTCGATTGACTGCTCACGTTCTCCCCGGACAGGGATCCTGACGTATACTGCATCAACATCGAGATGGGCGCGGTAACCTACCACAGGTTCTCCAGGGAGGACTATCTGGCGATGGGTTTCGTGCTCTGACATCATTCCCGCGGGACCGTCCGCGACAGAAGGTCCCTCAGTATGTCTGGCCTGTCGGTTATGATCCCGTCCGGCCCCTGCGGTATCAATGCACGCAGTTCCTCCGCACTGTCCGGTGTCCACACGTTCACGCCGATTCCCATCGAGCGGAGCCTGCCGATGAGATCTGGGTCATTGAGACATGAGGAGAAATGGCAGTGCACGAAGTCCACCTTGAATCCTATCTCCCTCACGTAACTGCACAGGTCCGCCTGCCTCCTGCGCAGTTCCAGGACCTCGCCCGCCGGCAGGCCCGGATATATCGCCCCGATCCCGCGTCCGAACTCCGTCATGGCCTGCCTGGGGTCATCAGCGCGGATCCCGAGACCCTCGATCGCCGACATGTCGTCCGGAAGGGTCACATCGTCGACGGTCACCGAATCCAGACCCTTTTCCTCTGGGAAACAGGCCGCCAGGATCCTTTCGGTCGCTGGCATGTACGGAGGGACCAGTATGCCCACGCGGATCTCCGGGTGGGAATCCTTGACCTCCCTGAGCAGCGAATGATCGAACGACGACACTATCACGTTCCCCGCGAATCCGGACGACGCGATCGCATCGGCCACGGGGGCGGCATACGGCACCGACCTGTCGGCTGGTGCCTTGAGCTCTATGTTGACCACCTTGTAATCCTTCCCGGCATCCAGACATTCCAGGAGGGTGGCGATGCGCTCTCCCCTGAATCCCTCGCCGAACCACGAACCGAAGTCGTATCCCCTGAGCTGGGCATAGGTCATCTCGGAGATCAGCCCGCTCCCGTCGCTGACGGCGTCGATGCTGTAGTTGTGCGCGATCACAGGCACGCCGTCCCGGGTGAGCTGGACGTCGGTCTCGAAACCGTCCGCCCCGACATCGCGTGCCATCCTGAAAGCGGACAGCGTGTTCTCGGGTGCCACTGCGGACGCACCCCTGTGGGCAATGATACTCGGCATCGTCATCGGTCGCGTGCTTCCAAGGATTCGCGGGGATATGATACTGTCGGACATCGCTACGGAGGCATCGTCACAAAAAACTAATGGCCGGACCGCGGTCACGATCCCGCATAGATTGGGATTTTCGATGTCAGGGAACAAGGAATGGACGGAGGCGAGGGATTCCCTTGTGGATATGGTGACCGATCTCGGATTCCCGGAGGAACTGGGCCATCACATGGCGAGGATGCTCGGCAGCCCGAAGGCCATCAGGCGCATGACGAAGTATCTGGAGTATGAGAGGCCGAAGGACATCGAGACCGTCGTCGACGAGATGCTGGCGATCTGCGGAGAGATCGACAGCTGGAAGGAGAAGAAGGGCAGCGAGGATGCCAACGCCGCCTACAACGACGTCCTCAGATACGGTCTCGACAGGGAATGATGCCTCATCCGATGCGGGCGGAGATCTCCGTCAGATACTCCTCGTAGATGCGCCCGCCCTCGACGACGGCATCGCCCGTGATCTCCGCGGCGCGGTCGTTTATGGACGATTCCAGCAGTATGTCGGCACGCGTTCCGGAAATGGCTGCCCTGAGGTACGCCCGCTCACGTTCATCCAGGGAATCAATGAATGATCCCCACGGATCGCCCTCCTGCGGGGATCTCTCCGGATCGTGCTCCGGTTCCTCGTCTGGCACATCCGTTCCGACCGCACTCACCACATAATCGAGGTCCTCGCGCGCCTCCCTGACCTTCCGCTTGTCTATGATGGGAGGTTCGGGCTTCGCCGACCCCATCCGGCTGACGATGCCGATGGCCGAATCGATGACCGGCGATATGTCCATGCCGAAGAGGTACGTGCTCCTCCGACGGTTGTTCCGGAGCCTTGCGGCGACCTCCGCATAGAGTCTCCCCGTATCCGACACGAACGGGTGCCTGATGAAGGATATCGCATCGAACTCGGCCGGTACGCCCCCTTCGGGAACGTATCCGCAGTGCATGCGCACGATCCTTACGTTGTTCTCCTCGAACCAGTCCTCGCCGTCCGCGTACAGCGTCCTCAGGACCTTGATGAATGCCGCCCTGAACACGTCCCATGTGCGGGAACCGTCGAATTCGATCTCCAGCCCCAGGCCCTCCGTGAACAGCCATTTGGCCACGGGCTGGTTCCTTCCGGACATTATCCTGAATATCAGATGCTTGAACATCTCCCTGGAGGACCTGGCGAGGAACCTTTCTACGGGCAGGTCCGCTTTCACCGTGAGATGGGATGCCAGACCCACCAGCACCTCGGGGATGCGCCTCATGGGCCTGATGGCCTTCATCACCTCGCGATACGCGTCGGCTGCGGACAAACCGTTCCTGACCATCTCCGAATGGAGCGCCAGTATCATGCGGGTATCTCCCGGGTACAGCCTTCCGGCATGCAGGGAGTCCCTCCAGAAACGATAGTACTCCAGGCCCCCGAAGGTCCCGTCCGGGTTCCTCACCAGGGGCTCGGGATAGTAGGGGCCGTCGTTGCCCGATATGTCGCTATCGGGCAGGATGCCTGCTGTGCCAGGTGCCTCGATGTCCTTGGGCAGGAGCTCCTCCGAGTACACCCTTGAGTACTGCGGCGGGGGGCACCCCACGGGCATCCTCCCGTCGGGATCCGCGGTGAGGACGACGACGGGGTTCCCGTGATCCACGGGCATCTCCGTCTGGTTCCCGTCCATCTCCAGTATCATCTTCGCCATCTCGTCCGACAGCATCCTGCGCTTGGATTCGTAGGGCACGGAACCGGCACGGCTTATCGAGGGATGCATATCGACGCAGTCGGCGATCTCCCTGAGGAGCACGTTCATACGTTCGTCGAACTCCTGGTATACCACTGCATGGCGGCTGCATTCCTCGGGAGGGAGATATCCCGCGAACGCCCTGCGGAACGAACTCACCTGCCCGCATGCGAAGGACTCCCCCATCGATTTCCCCGAATACTTCCTGTAGTAACTGTCCACGAGCCTCAGGGCCTTCCCGAACAGCCTGATCCCCGCATCGGACGATATCCTGCGGACGTATCCGAAACCGAGTATCGACAGTATGGAGGAGAGCTGTTCGCTGTTCGCCCCCGTGTATTCAGGGAGGAAGGTCTGCGTGTACAGCAGATCGGTGTTGTCCCACAGAAGACCCAGATCCTCTCCCGGATCCTCGCCCCTGTGCATCCTCAGCTCGGGAAGGAGGTCTTTGGCGAAGACGTAGAACCCGGGCCCCCTGTCCTCCGAGAGATACCTCTCCAGTCTGACGCGCCCCTCCTCGGTGGAGAGGCACTCTATCACCAGCAGCCTGTAGTACCCTTCGTCGCCCTTGATGTTCTCCAGGGTGTCGATCTGCGTGCGGAAGTAAGCGTAGTAGCGGCACTGTTCCCTGTTCAGCCTCGAGAACGCCGGTGGACCCCCGTACGGGAAGTATCTGCAGGGGGTCCGGATGTACCTGTCGATCTGCTTCAGGCGTTCGATGCGCTCCTCGAGCGATTCCGTGGAGACCGCGGCGCCGATCATCCTATCTCAGACGTATTTCACGGCGGTACCGTATGCGGTTATCTCGGCCGCCCCGGCGGAGATCATGGATGTGACGTATCTCATCGCGACTATGGCGTCGGCACCCATGGCCTCGGCGTCCTCGACCATCCTCTGTGTGGCGATGGCACGGGACTCGTTCATCATCTTGACGTAGTTCTTCAGCTCGCCGCCCACCATGGATTTCAGTCCCTGGGTGATGTCGCGCCCGATGTTCTTCGTCTGTATCATGTTCCCCTTGGCAACGCCGATGATCTCGTAGCTCTTCCCGGGGATGTTCTCAGTAGTTGTCAACAGCATCCTCTAGACCTCCGTCTATCTCCTTGATCCTCTCCCAGCCCTCGTAGATCAGCAGGGCGAGGATGATGAACATCACGACGGCATACCCGATCACCGCACCGGCTGGGACGTCGATGAAGACTGCTGCCATCACGATGCTGGCCACATAGAGCGCGGAGATGACCAGGATGATCCATACCCCGAGCTTCTTCTTCGTGTTGTCATCCATGATCCGTCATGGCGTCATATTGTAATAAGCTTGACATAAAGATGATAGGAGTAATATACCATCGGGACACGGATTTGGATTGGGCCGATTGAAACAACAATTGTCAAGATAAATCCGCATAGAACACCCATCCATTCTTCCTAAATCGGAATGGGATGAACGATTACGTTTACGTAAATAATGTTAACATTTTCCAATAAATTAAAGAAAATGTCAATATTGAAATATGACGATAATCTCGGGGGATTGAGGTGAGATATGACATTTGTTAAGTATCAACACGTGGAACACATCAACTCCGATGTCGTTGAAGGATTGACAGAGGGAAAATGTTACATCTTCCCGAAGATGGACGGAATGAACGCTTCCGTTTACGTAGAGGATGGAAGGATGAGGTGCGCATCCAGGAATCTGCCCTTGGACGAGAATCATCCTTTCTCCAAATACTGCGCCCAGCACGAAGGGATCGTGAAGCTGTTCCAGGACCATCCGGAACTCAGGATCTACGGGGAGTGGATGATTCCCCACACCGTCAGGACCTACCTGCCGGAGGTGTGGAACAACTGGTACGTGTTCGACGTCTGCGTGGCGGAGATGCGTTTCGACGATGAGCTCCACGGACAGCACGACGAGGGACACTACTACGTCCCCTATCCAAAGTACAAGGAGATGCTGGACCACTACGGGATCAGATACCTTGCCCCGCTGGATGTGATCGACAACCCCTCCATGGAAACGATCGCGGACATAGTCAACAACCGCAACACCGTCTACATAGAGCCAGGCAGCGGATGCGGAGAGGGAGTGGTCGTCAAGAACTACGACTACAAGAACCGTTTCGGCGGAACAATCTGGGGAAAGAGGATCAACAGTGCTTTCGTGATCAAGAAGGCGAAAAGGAGCATCCCCGATCCCGACTCCCGCACCCTGGAGGAGGTCATCGCCAAGAGGGCAGTCACTCCGGAGCTGGTCCTGAAGGAGTATCACAAGATCGCGGAGGAGGGGACTCCCGTTCACCCGGCGAAACTGCTCAGTATCGTATGGTACTGCTTCATAACCGAATGCCTCTGGGACGAGCTGAAGAAGAGCAAGAACCCTGTAATCGACTTCAAACTCCTCAGGCACAGCGTGGACGAGATCACGAAGGACACCGTCCCCAAACTGTACGGCAGATACGAGGACGAGGTGGCCGCCTGATCACAATCGCTCTCTGAGGGCCTTTCTGGACCTCAGAGAGTCCTTTTTTATTTGTTTCGCGACCCTGCGCTTCCTGTCCACCGCATCCATCTCCGCCCTGCGTTTCTTCTCCAACTGCCTGTATACGTAGTAGTCCCACTGCTGGTCCGGATTGAACCTGAAGAAGTTGGGTGTCCTGGATACGTATCCCTCCGGGACCTTTCCGCTGACCTTGTCGATCAGACCCTTCTCCCACAGATCGTTGAGTGCCGAATAGACGGAGCTCTGCGACCTCTTGCCGGCCAACACGTTCACCACCTGTTCAGTCATCTGCGGATTCAGGGACATCCGGTCCAGCACCAGATAGTACGTCTCCGACAGGTCGCGGTAGTCGTGCCTTATGCGGTCCAATCTCTCGTGCATTATCTTTTCCGGCGCAGAGTACCTGGAATAGTACACCTCATACAGATCCGAGTTGCCCAGATTGGTACAGACGGCCGAATGGTATGCGGATGCGAAAGTGACGTCTATCAGCAGTTTTCCCTTCGGTGCCACCATGGCGTTCCTGATCGAAAAAATAAGATCCATATCTTCGGGCCCGTCGGTCTCGAAATAGACGATCTCCCTGCAATCGAATTCCGATTCCAAATCGTCAATCACATTTCTGCTGCAGGAATACGGGATGCATATCATCCTGCCCACGTCATAGGACCTCATGATGTCGATTTCCGTAGAGGTCAATCCGTTGAGCGGATTGAGGAACACGAGGAGGGTGTCGTTTTTCATTTTCCTTCATTTGCAATAATATCAAGTGCCTTATATAACTTATTTCAATACCGTGAACGTGAGTGATTCCCATGAGGAACCGGATGGTCCCGTTCCAATCTCGGAGGAGGATCTGTCGGAGGACGTGTGCGCGATCCTGGATAACTACCGTCTCTCTGTAGAGAACGTAAATCAACCCTACCCCCCGAGATGGGCGATCACCGACATACTGAAGGCATTCATTGTATACCTGAACGGAAAAAACGACGCATCCGCTCTTCTGATGGATGATCTGGACGGTTTGCTTTTCGGGTTGGATGATGGAGACGGCCCCTCCTTTTCCGAATTCCGTGATAAGAAATCCGCATCGCAGCTCATACGCGGATTATCGATGCTTTACAGGAACATTCCCTGCGATATCCTGATGGATTCGCTGATCGTCCATCTTTCAGGGATCAGCTATTCGACGGAACACCCGGGCCATATGAGGGACTTCATTCTGGGCAAGGCGGCATCGGAGGCAGTGGCATTCATGGTGACTTCAAATAAAGTCCTTATCGACCACCCGTATCTGGATCTCGTGATCCAGCTGGGTCGCGATTACGATGTTGTATTGACACGCGATTGCGATAAGGATGTGACCGAATGCCTATGCCACATCATGGACGGGGCGGTCACCGTTTACGATCCACCGGCCGTGTCCGTCGCCCATTTGGATGCGGACACGATCATCAGGGCAAGATACGAATCTTCATTCCCAGACAAAATGGAGGAGATGATTCATGCTCTCCCTAAGAACAGAAAAATGGTCGTGCTGGATGACTGTGGACTTCTGACAGGCAGTAAGAAGATTTCCCAAAGAACCATCGACCTGCTGAATAGAAGCGAATTGCTGTCCCTGAACAGATTCTCGTCTCCTTTTTCGAACAGATCTCTTTCGGTCGCAGAGATCTCCGGCCATCATTCCGGCATCGCCACCAGGATACGGATATTCGATGAGGGGTGCATCCCCGGAACGGAGAATATCCAAGATGTGGATGCGTTCGACGACGGCATGGTGTCCTTGGGAGAGATTGCATCCGTTCGCAAAGGCACCATCGTCGGCAAAGACAATCTGATCACGGAAAACGACGGCGACCTCGCCATGTATATACGCCCGAAGGACGTCGAAAAGGGTGAACTTCTCATCGATGACATCAATTACGTGACCAATGACAGACACGATTCCGTGATGCCAGATACGGTACTCGTGGATTCGTATCCACCGTTCACAAGATCGTATCTGGTCAGAAAGAGGGACGTACCATGCATAGCATCCCCCAACTTCTCCATCGTAGTGCCCAATAAGGATTACCTGCCCGACTATGTCCATGCATTCTTCAGATCCTCCATGTTCGTCGACCGCGCACGCAGACTGTCGTCCGGGAAATACATCACCCTGGAAGATCTAAAATCCATCAGGATACCGATCGCATCGAAGGAAGTACAACAGAAAATCGTGGATTCCACATCTTCTTCTGCAAATGACCCAGATGGCATAACGTCCGCATTCAGATCGATACTGTCCACTGACCAACAGTGACTGCACAGAAAAACACGTTTAAGATAACGATGGCGTTCGATGCTGCGTTTAGTGCATGGTAAGCTGCCGCGGAATTGCGGGAAATCCGTGTAGGACTTCCTTGCTTTTGTACGCGTTATGTTTTTGTAAGGGGGGCACGAGGCCCCCCTGCGTAGGAGGTGATCCATCTGCAGGTTCCCCTACAGATACCTTGTTACGACTTAACCCTCCTTGCTAAATCTCAGTTCGACAACCCCAGAAAGAGGCAGCCTCACTGAAACCCAACTCAGGTGGTTTGACGGGCGGTGTGTGCAAGGAGCAGGGGCATATTCACCGCGAGTTGTTGATTCGCGATTACTACGGAATCCAGCTTCATGAGGGTGAGTTACAACCCTCAATCCGAACTACGGACGGGTTTCGGGATTAC
>JAFPVN010000153.1 GCA_017395275.1 Candidatus Methanomethylophilaceae archaeon
CGAGGGAGGCATAGGGATAGCCCTTGACGAGGAAGCCGAGCTCCACGTCACCGGCATAGCCCCTGTCATGGAAGGGGGTCTTCTGGGCAGCCGCAGTGAGACCGGAAAGGAGAAGAGCGGCGATTATCAGTGACTTGATGACTGTTTTCATAAGGCGAAACGTTTCCTTTTAAACCGTCGGGGCGGTGAAATCTTGCGTGAAGGCGCGACCTTTCGTCACACCTTCTTGATGACCCATGTGACGACGCCCCAGACGAGGAAGTCGTTGTCCGGGCCGACGGGGATGGGTTTGTATTTGGTGTTGTTCTCGTTGCAGGGCAGCAGGACGGCCCCGTCCCCGTGGATCTCCACGCGTTTGACGGTGTACTCGCCGTCGATGAAGCAGACGGCCTTGCAGCCGTTGTAGGGGTCGATGCCCCGGTCCACGATGATGATGTCGCCCTCGTCCATGTCCGCATCCACCATCGACACGCCGTCGATGCGGAAGAAGAAGGTCGAGGCGCTGTGTTGCACCAGCAGCTTCACGAGGTCGAGCTTCTCGCGGACCTCCTCGGCGGGTGAGGGGAACCCGGCCATGACGGCGCCGGCAAAAGCCAGCTCCAGGGAGTCTGCGTCTGTTATCGGATGAGGGATCATGGGATGCAAAGATAAGGATTCATTGTGCCAATCCGTGACACGGATGGAGGAATTATCCGTCGTTTTCGTCGCGGACCGTCCGGTCCGAGTCCTCCCGGGGACGGTAGTAGTCCGGCTCCAGGTCGATGATGAAGTCTGCGACCTTCTCCGGATAGACCCGGTAGATCATGTCGTAATAGTGGTCGTACAGGTCCTCGTAGTCGTCCAGCTGGTCCTCGAAGAGCATGTCCCTCGTGACGATGGTCTTCAGCAGGTAGACGTCCTCCGTCCGCTCGCCGAACATGATGCCGTCGGGGCAGGCCCCCATCACGTCCACCTTCTCCGCCTTGAACACCTCGTCCCAGGTGGTGTAGCTCGTGTCGCCGTCCGGGAGGATGGCCAGCGAGATGCCCCAGAGCCTGCTGATGAAATGGTGGATCATGTCTGGGCCGGATATGCCGCTGCCGCCGACGACCCGCTCCCGGTACCTCGCGAAGAAATGCGGCGGGAAGACGAAGGTGTTCCGGCCGCCCGCGTCCAGCAGGGCGCAGAAGAGGCCCTCGGGACGGTCGAAGATGCAGTAGAACTCGATGGTGGGATCGCTGTGCTCGCTCCGCCTGCAGGCCGTGAACATCGCGTAGAAGCGGTTCTTCCGCCCCAGGGACGTGCACTCGTAGCGCCTGCGCACAGGATAGCGGCTGCTCTTGAGAACGGCCGAGCGGAACCGCGCGCGACGGTTCTCCAGCGTCCCGCCGAGGTTGCGCAGGTCGTCGTGGAGTTCGCGGTGGATCTCCCGGAGGGTCATGGAGTCTACGATCATCGCTAGCTGACGTTCTTGCCGTGGCAGTCCCTGTACCTGAGCCCGCTGCCGCAGGGACAGGGGGCGTTCGCGCCCAAGCCGTGCGCGGAGGCGGCCTTGTAGATGCCGCTCATCTGGTGCGCGAGGAACGCCCGGGCCGCGTCGTTCTGCTTCAGTAGGGGACTGTCCCCGAGCATCATCTCCGTGGACGTGCGGCCGCGGAACGCCCAGACCGGGATGGCGTTGATGTAGGCCTCGATGGCGCGGCCGAGCGCACGGGCCTTCCCGTCGCTCAAGACCCTGACGTCCTTCAGGATCCTCGCAGCGAGGTCCTGGAGCCCTTCCTCTCCGCCCTCGCTGTCCTGGAGCGCGTGCCAGAGCCAGTGCATCCGGATGGCCGCCGCGTCGCCGCCCTGTCCGACGGCGGCGAGGGCGTCACAGAGCGCCTCGCCCTCCGGATGGGAGGCGAAGGGGAAGTTGTACGGGGTGGTCTTCCCGGCGGAGAGGATGTCGTCAAGCGACACCTCGGCGAGGGGCTTTCCCCAGAAGCCACCGCCGTGCAGCTCGGCGAAGAGCTCGACCCTGTCCACGTCCGGGTAGGCGAGGTAGTCGCCGGTCCAGTCGGAGAGGTAGCGGGTCGGGGCGTAGGACTCCAGGAAATCGATGAAGCGCTCCTGGCTCTCCTCCGGGTTGAATCCCCTCCAGAGCTCAAGGAGCTCATGCACGGAGAGGCAGCCGTAGATTGTCAGGCAGCCCCAGAGGAAGCGCTCGTATCCGAGCCTGTCGGACTTCTCGATGTCGCAGACGGCTGTCCCGATGTGCGGGGCGACGATGTCGTAGAGATCACCGGGCAGGCGGAGCTTCAGCAGCGGGCCCCAACCGTACTTGTAGTCGTCCTCTTCGGAACCGTCCACGACGAGGCCGAAAAGGTACAAGAAAAGGGGAGGAAGGGGTTCGGGGATGAGCATGTCGTTCCCCCGGCCCAGGGAGACCAGCATCCGGAGGTTGCGCAGCTCGTAGAAGGGAAGGCGCTCCAGGCACCGGAGCGTGTCGTCCCGGAACGCCGTCAGGATCTTCTCCACCATGACCGCCTTCCTGTCGGAGGGACGCAGCGGGATGAGGAAGAAGGCGGCGGTTTCTCCGAGCTCGACCTTGGTGCGGGCGAGCAGGAGCCTTTCGAGCGTGTTGTCGGTATTCTTGGACATAGGGCGGGGATTGAGGTCAGGAACGCATGGGACCCCAGACGAACAGGCCCTCGGACGGGGCGATCTGGCGGACCTGGCCCAGCAGCTCCTGGTCCGGCTCGTAGAGGGTCAGGTAATGCTCGTCGCCGGCATAGGCGAACAGCGTGTCCGGGGAACCGGCACGGATGTAGAGGGGGTAGGGCGAGGCGTCGGTCTCCAGGAGGAACCGCTCCAGGTCCCCGGGCGCGAAGTCCCCGCTGAACGTCTCGCAGTCCCGGCACACCTCCAGCTCGCGGTAGCAGCTGAGCTTGACAAGGAGGAAGGCGAACTTGCGGATGATCTCGTCCAGGCGGGACCGGAAATAACGCTCCACCTCGAAATAACGCAGGGCGGAGTCCGACGGTACCTGCTGCGGCAGGATGTCGATGATCCAGTAGGTCTTGTTCTCGGTGTCTACCATGGCGTCAGAGGATTACGATGAGCCCGGCGATAAGGGCG
>JAFPVN010000154.1 GCA_017395275.1 Candidatus Methanomethylophilaceae archaeon
ACCGCACGATTATTGCCTTGATTGCCTATAACGTTTTTCTTTGGAAAAGAAGTGCCAGAAGGGTTTGGTGGCACGGCGGAGGACCGCCGTGCCGTATAGTTTCAGAGCGTGATCGACGAGCACACCGAGAGGAAGGCCATGGCGGAGGGGATGGCCGTGGAGAGCCTGTAGATGACGTTCTCCGTGCTGAACCTGCCCGCGAGCATGGACCCCAGCACCGCTATCAGCACGGCCAGCTCCACCAGGTACACGGATACCACGGCGAACGAATGCCCGATGTCCGCGGACCCGGAGACCACGGAGAGGGGACCCATCATCATTATGCTCAGCCCGAGGATCAGCGGCGCAAAGACCATGGAGGTCCCGTTCATCATGTCGGTGATGCTCCTGAGCTTATTGCCGATACTTTTCCTCACTGTGTCCTGGTCCTGCATCTGGTGCGCCAGGGCTATCGCCAGCCTCCCAGCGTCCCTGAGGTCCTTGCAGGAGGCGCGATAGATGTCTTTCACGTATCCCGCGATCGTCGGTGACACGGGGGAGATGCACATATCGATCGCATGCTCGATGTCCCCGCGGCAGATGTCGAATTCCCTCGCGAGGGCATCCGCGACGGACCTGCATCCCTTCCTGACCGAGAACGCGGACACCGATGCGGACTCGAAGTTCTCGCCGGTGACCATCCTGTTACCAAGGTCGAACAGGGCATCCTTCAGCTCGTCCTCCTTCCTGACCCTGTCCCTCTCGGCCCTCACGCCGGGATAGACCAGGGCGAGGGTGACGAGCGAGGGGACCGAGATCGCTGCGGCGATGCATCTGGTCTCCGCCAGCCCCGCGGACTGGAGCATGATGTACAGGGGAACGGCGAGGAACATGGGTGCGATCTTCCAGAGACCGTTCGGATCCGCCCTGCCGTCGGCGAAGGGGTTCTTCCCCCTTATGGATACGATCACGGAGGCCACGGCCGCCGGGACCAGTACAAGTATTATCGCCTCCAGCACGGACTCCGGGATCGCCATCTTCATGCCTATGGCGTCACCCATCCCGAGCATGGGCGCTATCGACAGGAGTATCATCGGGACCATAATCCCCAGACCGAAGACCACCATGCAGGGGGCCTGCAGCTTGGAGCTGTACTCCTCGCCCGTCTGTTTCAATCCCTGCAGGGAGATCTCGGTGGCGTCCTTCAGTATCCTCGCCCTCTCGTCGCCGGAGGCGGTCTCCGATGCCGATATGACCATGAACAGCGACCTCCTGAAGGAGGAGAGCTGGTTCGGGAAGGCCGATGCGAGATCGTACAGCGAATCCCTGATGTCCGTCGTCCTCCTGCAGTCAGTGTCCGATACCAGATCCCTGAACAGCTTGGCGGTGTTCCTCGGGCCCTTGGACGCAACGTACCTCACGGCGGAGTCTATGGATCCTCCCGGGGAGACGACCGCGGACATCATCGAAATGACCGACGGCGACTCGTTGAGGTAGAGCTCGGGGCGGATCCTGTCCTTCTTCGATGCCATGGGATCACTCCAGTCCCGCGACGGAGAGGAACCTCTTCCTGAAGCCGTCGACGATGGCCTCCCTGTCCCTGCATCCGCCCTCCAACGCATGTGCCAGATAGTCGTTGGCGAACACTATCCACCTTGGTCCGGCGAACTCCTCGCCCTTCTCCTTGGCGATATCGGCGAGGTACGCCCTCATGTCCGCCCTCATCATGATCTCGTCCACCACGTCGTCAACCGACATGGACGATGATTCCGCGATCCTCCTGACTGCCGGGGATTTGGATATGTCCCCGCCGGTGACGTCCACGAACCTTCCCGGCCTGTCTCCGGTGGAGACGAACTCGGCGATCCTCCTGGCCTCCCTCGCGCTCCCCCTCTCCTTGGATGTCCCCATGGTCACGATGAAATCGGTGGCCATGAACGCCTCCGGGGCGATGCCCATGTCGTGGACGACGCGGTCGTAGATGCATTTGGCCGAATCCCCGTGCATGGTTCCCATGATGGAGCTTCCGGCCTTCCCAGTCCTCATGCTCTGGTAGAGGGCGGTGACCTCCTCGCCCCTGACCTCTCCCAGCACGATCGCGGACTCCCCGAGCCTCAGGGACACGCGCAGCGCATCCTCGGACCTGGAACGGGCATCCCCGTTCATCCTGTCGTCGATGAGCATGTTCTGAACCTTGTATCCCAGATCCCTCATCTGGCGGCTCGGCAATTCTATTGTATCTTCTATCGTTAAGATCCTCTGCGACAGCGGGAACTCGAACATCATCGCCGACAGCAGGGAGCTCTTCCCGGCTCCCCTCGCCCCTCCGATGATGAACGTGGAACGGTTGGCCACCAGGAACGACAGGAGCCCCGCCTGGTAGGGCGTGACCGTGCCGTTGCCTATGAGTCTGGTCAGCGTCCACGGCACCGCGGAATGCTTCCTGATGGCCACGGAGTCCCCGTTGGGACTCATGGGATACCCGACTATCGTGACCCTGGCACATCCGTTGTCCATGTCCGTCTCCAGTACGGGGGACGATTCGCAGTAGGGCAGTCCGGTCTCCTTCTTCAGCCTGCTTATGAGGTTCCTGACCTCCCTCGGCTCGGCGATCAGATTGGTCCTGCACCTTATGTGGGAGTTGAATCCCTCGATCCTGTTCATGGTGATGTGTATGCGGTTCCTCCCCACCGGTGCATCCACGTATATGTCCTCGA
>JAFPVN010000155.1 GCA_017395275.1 Candidatus Methanomethylophilaceae archaeon
GATCTGTGGCAGAGGGCAGCGGAGCTCACAGGCGTCATGGACATGGCCGTGGGTTCTCAATCGAATAGCCTGAGCAACATGTCCCAGCTCGGAAAGGCATATCTTTGCAGGTATCTGAAGGAGGCGGGATTCGAAGTAATCGCCCTGGGGGACAACATGGTGGATTACTATATGCTGCTGGAAGCCGACAGGGGATACGTGATTGCACATGCGAAGAAGAACGCTACCCTGCAGAACACCGTTCTTTCGGGCACCAAGTTGAAGCAACCGAGTTACAATCAGACCAAATTCGAAGGTGTACAGGAGGTGAATTCGATACATGAGGATATTGAATGAGACCTATGACAATGAAAGGATCAGAGAGCTGATATCGATATGCAAGAGCAATTCGGGGGTGATGGGGGCTAGATTAAGAGCGGCCCATCATGAACTCGGTATGATGGTCGGCTCGATGATCGTAAAGGAATACCGCAGCGACAAACCCTTCGCTGTGGTGCTGCTGATGAGGTCCGCAGCGCCCTTTGGAGAAGGGATAGCGGATTATCTCGACTGTCCGCTTCTCTTCCTGGATGAGAAACATGACAGAAGATGGAAGATGAACGATTGTAACAACAAGTTCATCATGGATAACCGCGGGACAATATGTCAGTCGACACTGATTCTGGCGGATGCCGTGATCAACACCGGGGAAACCATATCGCAGATCTACGACACTTTGATAAAAATCACAGACGACATCATGCTTGCCGCTAATGTGATTCAGAGCGGATTCGATCCAGGCAGCAAGACGGTGTTCGGCACCAGGCTTTCAGATAATAAATTCAAGGGCAGTCAGGTGTTGAAGCAGAGGGACGGGAAGGGTCCCGATACAGGAGACCGTTTGTTCCGCACATTGGCATCCGTCGACGATAGCGCATGACAGGGGGCAGCATGACTGATTATTTGAAACAATATAAACGCGGTCAGGGGACGGGGAACAACCGCGGAAAGGGTGCACCCCAGCCAGGGGAGATCTGGTGGGTTCTCAACCTGGACGGCATCAAGGACCGTCCCGTGCTGGTGCTGGATCATTCGGGAAATATGGTCACCATACGCAAATGCACCTCACAGACGAGTACGGTACGCCATCGTGATTTGATAGAGGATTATATGGAAGCGGGTCTGGACAAGGAGACCTATGCGGATCCTGAGGTACGTTCGATACCCCGCGACCGTCTTGCGAGGAAGCTGGGGAGACTGTCGGAATACGACCTCGAAAAGTTCGGGATATCCAAGGATTGAAATTAGTAATTCGGTAGATACAGGTATCAATTGCTTTTTTCAATGGTATGTCGGTACCACCGCATACTTGTTGCTGTTCACAGAGGCAGGTTCTTCGTTCTGGAGAATCGTGACTGTCATTCACTGGACAAGGCACAGGAACAGGATTCCGCGCAGGTCGGGATAAGAAAACAGTATGGGGCAAATGCCCCGAAAACGTTTCAGTTTCTGCAGCAGTTGTATCCAACTATCACTGAAATGAATCCTATTACCAGTCCGATGTAGTTGGCTGAACCGATTGCTCTTCTCCATCCGCTCCCGCTGGCCGGATCGATGCAGATCATCACGTACACCGGAATGAGCATCATGAGTATCGATGATACGTATACAAATCTGGATGCTTTTTTGTCCTTGGCCTGATAGAATACGATTATGTTCAGAAATGACAGCAGACCGAAGATCAGCGGACAGAATCTGCCAAGATCATCAAAATTCTTCCAGAAGCCATCCTCTTGGAACGGGTCTCCGAATGCCATGTCAAAAGCGTCATAACTTACAGAAGTGAAGAGGACTGTGGCTTCGAACCAGGGCAGGAACAGTATGATTATGCCACCAATAGATAATACTAATCCGACTATCCAGGATGCTGAATTATTGTTCATGTTATCAACTCGTTGTGGTTTTATATAAAGTAGATATGGAAAATTCTGTTTTGGCGACATGGTTTTTCATCATATGTCATGTCGCCATTTATCTATCTTTATTCAAAATACAGAAGACCCAGACATCACAGGATTATGCCGTTCTCCCTAGCTTCCGCATACATTCTCTGGTCCTCCTCGAACCTCTTCCTGATCTCCGGGGGAGTGTCCTCCCTCAGCCCGATCATCACCGGGAACGACGGGTCCGAGTAATCCCATTCCACGTAGCTGAACCACACGGGTCTCTCGATGCTCATTCCTTCCCCTCCTTCTTCTCCTTCCTCTCGATCCCGTACAGGTCCTCGTAGTACTCCTGCGAGTAGGGGGAGTCCCCGCGTCCGGCCTTCCTACCGCCCTCACGGCTCTCCAGCTGTCTCCTGATCTCCTCGTCGGTGATCTCTATCGAGACCCATTCCATCTTCTTTTTCTCTTCCATGGTTACAACATGTCAAAGAAAGGATATCAGCAGTGCTTTGTTACGTTGGTTACACCGATCCCGCAGCGGCCTCAAGGATGACCGATGAACAAATATTACAATCTGGTACAGTCCGGAAACGGTTATCTATCCCTTGGATGATGACCTATCATGAGGAAAGATTTCGGACCCAAGACCTACGTTTATCCAATGCCCGTGTTCATCATCGCATCCTACGACGAGAACGGTGTCCCCGACGCCATGAACGCCGCATGGGGATGCATCGGCGACGACGACAGGCTGTTCACCTGCCTCAGCCCGGAGCACAAGACAGTCAAGAACATCCTTAAGAGGAAGGCGTACACCGTCAGCATGGCAACGATCGCACAGGAGGTCCCCTGCGACTACGTCGGCATTGTCTCCGCCAACGACGTCCCCGACAAGTTCGAGAGGTCCGGGTTCCACGCAATCAAGAGCGACAAGGTGGACGCACCCCTCATCAAGGAGCTCCCGATGGCCATGGAGTGCGAGCTCATCAGCTACGACGAGAAGACCTGCGCCATGTTCGGGAAGATAGTCAACGTCTGCGCCGACGAGTCCGTCCTCACCGACGGGAAGATCGACCCCGCGAAGCTGAAGCCCATAACCTACGACCCCGTCAACCACAAGTACTACGCTCTGGGAGAGATCGTGGGCAACGCGTTCTCCGACGGCAAGAAGCTCAGATGAAACATACGGGTGCGGTACGGAGTACCGCATCCCCCCTTTCTTTACTTATATATACGACCTGTCCTTAGACGTCCCCCATGGACGAGAGGACCAAGGATGTCGATACCCTTCTGGGCAATCCAAAGAAGGCGATGATGGCCATGGCCATCCCGATCATCATCGCGATGCTCGTCCAGAACGCCAACAACCTCATCGACAGCGTGTGGGTGGCCGGTCTCGGACCCAACGCCCTCGCCGCCGTCGGTCTG
Source organism: Candidatus Methanomethylophilaceae archaeon (assembly GCA_017395275.1). GTDB lineage: Archaea > Thermoplasmatota > Thermoplasmata > Methanomassiliicoccales > Methanomethylophilaceae > SIG5. Next base: position 3,354 of record JAFPVN010000155.1, read on the forward strand.
GTGTTCCCGATATTCTTCATAATGATCAGCATCGGTAACGGTATCGGTGTGGGATCGTCCTCGGCCATCGCCAGGTTCCTGGGGATGGGCGACGAGGAATCGGCGGACCGCACCGCCGCCCAGGCGGTGGTCCTCGGTATCATCGGCAGTATCCTGCTGGCGATACTGTTGTTCGTCTTCAGGGAGCAGATATTCATCGCCCTCGGCGCAGGGGACGCCCTCCAGGACTGTTTGGATTATGCTACGCCGATCTTCCTCACCTGTCCCCTCGGTATCCTCAACGGTATCATGGCCAACCTCCTCAGGTCCGAGGGAGCGTCCAGGAGGTCGATGTACTCGCAGGTTTTGGCTGCGATCATCAACATGTCTCTCGACCCGTTCTTCATCTACGACTACGGACTCGGTCTGGGACTGGCCGGAGCGGCATGGGCGACGGCACTGTCGTTCCTGTTCTCGCTGCTGCTGATCTGCTACTGGTACTTCGTGGGGAAGTCCACCTTCCTCAAGATCACCCTCAGGGGATTCAGGTTCGACCCCGTCCTCGACAAGGCGATCTTCCGCGTGGGGATCCCGGCATCCATGGAGATGATCGTCATCTCCGTCTCGTCGATGATCCTGAACCTCGTCATAATCGGAGTGGCAAGCACCGACGGTGTTGCGATATTCAGCTCGTCGTGGAGGATCATCCAGTTCGCCATGATCCCGATCATGGGTATCGGTTCCGCCGTCGTACCCGTATGCGCGGCCGCGTTCGGCATGAGGAAGTACGAGAACATACGCACCGCCTACTGGTACTCCATCAAGATCATAACGCTCATCGTGGTCATCGAAGCGCTCATACTGGCACTTGCGGCCGAGCAGATAGTGACCATATTCACCTACTCCGACGACACGGCCGCCCTCAGGGCGGACATGGCCTTCGGAGTGAGGGTCAGCTGCATCTTTTTGATATTCGTACCGTGGGGTTTCGTGTCCGCAGGACTCTTCCAGGCGCTGGGCATGGGTACCAAATCCCTCATCGCCACGGTGGTCAGGAACTTCCTCTCGATCCCCCTCTGCTACTTCATCGCCACGGACATGAACAGCTTCTGGTACGGCGTATGCGCGTCCGAGATCATCGGCACGGCGCTGATAGTCGTATGGGGACTGCTGATCCTCAGGTATCTGATGCAGGGGTGCTACAGCCCCGATTCCGTCCGCAACGGTCCTTCCGCTTGAGGGCGGAACGCCAAGTTATATTATAAGGGGGAGATACCCCCACCATGTCCAAGATCCTGATCAACATAGCATGGCCGTACGCCAACGGTCCGATACACCTCGGGCACGTGGCCGGTTCCATCCTCCCGCCTGACATATTCAGCAGGTACCACCGCCTGCTGGGCGATCAGGTGCTGATGGTGGGCGGTTCCGACCAGCACGGCACGCCCATCACCGTCTCCGCGGAGAAGGAGGGCGTCACTCCCGAGGTGATAGCCGAGAGGTACCACGAGATCAACAAGAAGGCGATCGAGGGGCTCGGCATCGAGTACACATTGTACAACAAGACCCACTGCCCCACTCACGTGGAAGTCACGCAGTGGATGTTCAACAGGCTCAGAGAGAACGGTTTCATCTATCCCGTGGAGGAGGACGAGTACTACTGTCCGAAATGCGCCAAGTTCCTCCCCGACAGGTACGTCGAGGGGGAATGCCCCAAATGCGGTGCGAAGAACGTCCGTTCCGACCAGTGCGACAGCTGCGGTACCACCTTCGTGCCCGGGGACATCATCAAACCTTACTGTACAAGATGCGGCGCGGAGCCCGAGGTCAGGGCGAGCAAGCAGTTCGCTCTGAAACTGTCCGCGTTCGAGAAGCCCTTACTCGAGAGTCTCGCCAAGAACACCCACTGGAGGCCCAACGTTAAAGCTTTCACGGAGAACTTCCTCAAGGGAGGACTCAAGGACCGTTCCATCACCAGGGACATGTCC
>JAFPVN010000156.1 GCA_017395275.1 Candidatus Methanomethylophilaceae archaeon
ACTCCACGACCTTCAGCGCGTTCTCGGTGTGGCGCTGTACGCGGAGCGACAGGGTCTCCAGACCGAGGAGCAGCAGGAACGAGTTGAACGGCGAGATGGTCGCTCCCTCGTCCCTCATGATGGTCGTACGGATCTTGACAACGAATGCCGCCCTTCCGACCGCCTCGGTGAAAACCACGCCGTGATAGGACGGGTTGGGCTTCGAGAGTCCGGGGAACTTGTCGTTGGCCGCCCAGTCGAAGTTGCCTCCGTCGACGATCACTCCCCCCATCGCCACCCCGTGTCCTACGATGAACTTGGTGGCCGAGTGAACGACTATGTCCGCACCGTGCTCGATGGGTCTGAGCTTGTAGGGCGAGGTGAACGTGCTGTCCACGATCAGCGGGATGCCGTGCGCGTGTGCGACCTTTGCGATCCCCTCGATGTCGGCGACATCGGAGTTGGGGTTGCCCAGGGTCTCCACGTACAGCAGCTTGGTGTTTTCCTTGATCTCCTTCTCGAAGTTCTTCGGGTCCGAGGGGTCGACGAAGGTGGTGTCTATCCCCTGGTCGCGCAGGGTGTTGTCGAAGAGGTTGTACGTTCCGCCGTAAACGTTTCTTGAGGAGACTATATGGTCCCCCGAACGGGCGATGTTCTTCACGGCGTACGATATCGCTGCCGAACCTGAGGATGTCGCGAGTGCCGCGACGCCTCCCTCCAGTGCGGCGATCCTCTCCTCGAAGACACCCGAGGTGGGGTTCATGAGCCTGGTGTAGATGTTACCGGGCTCCGTAAGCGCGAATCTGCCGGCAGCCTGTGCCGAGTCCTTGAAGACGTACGAGGTTGTCATGTAGATGGGGACGGCCCTGGCGTCCGTCGCCGGATCGGGCTGTTCCTGTCCCGCATGCACCTGCAGGGTATCGAATCTGTATCCTTTCTCGGTCGTTGTAATCAACTCCGTACACACCGCTATGCATATTGTGTATATTAACCTACCTATTTAGTTGGTAGGTAATTATAAATACACAATTTTCCATGGGTCTGGCGTTAAGATGCCGATAAAGATACCGGATACACTGCCCGCCTACGCAGAACTTGCGAAGGAGAACATATTCGTCATAAGCGAGAAGCGCGCATTCACGCAGGACATCCGTCCGCTGAAGATAGCGATCCTCAACCTCATGCCCACGAAGACCAGCACCGAGATCCAGCTGATGAGGATGCTCAGCAACACCCCTCTGCAGATAGATGTCACTCTGGTGATCCCCTCGAGCCACGAGAGCAGGCATACCTCGCACGAATACCTCGACAGGTTCTACCAGCGCTTCGACGAGATCGAGGGAGAGTGTTTCGACGGCCTGATCATCACTGGCGCCCCCTTAGAACATATAGAATATGAGGAAGTGGACTATTGGGACGAGCTGTGTAGGATATTCGACTGGGCCGACAAGCACGTTTTCTCAACCCTTTACATCTGCTGGGCATCCCTGGCGGGACTCTACCATCACTACGGCATCGACAAGATCCCCCTATCCGAGAAGAGATCGGGCATATTCTCATACAGGAACCTCACACCAACCGAACCCCTCATGAGGGGACTGGACGACGTCTTCAGGATGCCGCAGTCCAGGCATGCGACGGTACTGAGGAAGGACGTGGAGGATGTGCCAGATCTGAAGATCACGGCGGAATCGGACGACGGCGACGTAGGCATCGCCATCTCCGACAAGGGCAGGATATTCATCACCGGACACCTGGAATACGACAGGGGAACACTCGGTGACGAATACCAGCGCGATCTGGGAAGGGGGCTCGGACCCAAGGAGCCCGAGAACTACTACGACGGCGGGACGCCGGTACTGACCTGGCGCAGCTACGCCACGCTGATCTTCACCAACTGGATCAACTACTACGTCTACCAGCGCACGCCGTACGACATAAACGAAGTCAAGAAGGAGAAGGAGAACCTCATATGAGTGACAGAAAGAACAATGCGATATTCCTCGACAACGCATCCACGACGGCGATGAGGATGGAGACGCTGGAAGCTATGGAACCGTACTTCCTCGAGGATTACGGCAACCCGTCCAGCATCCATTCGATGGGCAGGACCCCCAGGGATGCCTGTCAGCGTGCAAGGAAGACCATCTCGTACATAATCAACGCCGAGCCCGAGGAGATCTTCTTCACATCCGGGGGCACGGAATCCGACAATTGGGCCATAACCTCGGTGGCGAGGAAGGCAGGCAAGGAGAAGAACATAGTCGTCTCGAAGATAGAGCACCATGCGATACTCGAGACGGCCGATGCGTTGGAGAAGGAGGGGTTCCGGATCAGGCGCGTCGGAGTGGACGCGGACGGACTGGTGGACCTCGAGGAGCTGAAGACCCTCGTGGACGAGGACACCGCGCTCGTTTCGGTGATGACCGCCAACAACGAGATAGGTACCATCCAGCCGCTGAAGGAGATCTCGGAGATCGCCCATGCGAAGGGCGCACTGTTCCACACGGATGCCGTCCAGGCCATGTGCCATATACCGATCGACGTGAGGGAGATGGGCATCGACATGCTAAGTGCCAGCGGACACAAGTTCGGTGCTCCCAAGGGTATCGGGTTCCTGTTCGTAAGGAAGGGTGTGAGACTCGATCCCTTCATGCGCGGAGGCGCGCAGGAGGAGGGCAGGAGAGCTGGTACCACCAACGTACCCGGCATCGTCGGGATGGGCAAGGCCGCCGAACTCGAATCCGCCGGAATGGCGAGGAAGATGAAGGAGATATCCGAGATGAGGGACCATGCCATCGAACGCATCGAGAAGGAGATCCCATACGCGAAGCTCAACGGACACAGGGAGAGGAGACTTCCCGGCAACGTGAACTTCAGCTTCAGGTTCGTCGAGGGGGAGTCCCTGCTGATGATGCTCAACGCCGCAGGGATATGCGTGTCCACGGGATCGGCATGCGCCTCGGGTTCGTTGGATCCGTCGCATGTGCTGCTCGCCATAGGATTGCCGCACGAGATAGCCCACGGTTCGATCAGGATGTCACTGTCCGAGAGGAACACGATGGAAGAGATAGACAAGGCGGTGGACGTGCTGAAATCGTCGATCGAGAGGCTGAGATCCATGTCCCCGCTCTATGAGGATTACGTTAAGAAGGAGAAGTGCCAGCGATGTCATACGACGGAGTATACAGCGATAAGGTGATGGACCACTTCATGAACCCCAGGAACGTCGGGGAGATCGAGGGTGCGTCCGGAGTGGGAACGGTAGGGAACGCCAAATGCGGCGACATCATGAGGATCTACCTGGACATAGACGACGACGGAATCATCAGGGACTGCAAGTTCAAGACCTTCGGCTGCGGGGCGGCCGTGGCCAGCAGCAGCATGGCCACCGAGATGGTGAAGGGCAAATCAATACAGGAGGCCATGCAGGTCACGAACAAGGCCGTGATGGAGGCTCTGGACGGCCTTCCGCAGGTGAAGATCCACTGCTCCCTGCTGGCCGAGGAGGCCATACACGCCGCGCTGTGGGATTATTGCGAGAAGCACAACGTGACGATCGAAGGGCTCAAGAGACCCAAGAACGACATCAACGACTGATCAGTACGCTCAGAAATCGTCGCCGATCGGATCGTTGCACACCAATTCGTAGAAGCGGCCGTGCATTATTGAGAAGGACAGGCGGTCCCTGGCATCCGCATCCGCGACTACCCTGCAGAAGGCGACGGGGTCCGTATCCTTCCTGTTCTTCTCCCAACACGCCCTCTTCGGATTGGATGCGGCCGACTGGCACATGTCCTCTGCCCCGTATGCCCCGAGGATCTTCACGCCTCCGGAGGCCTCGGTGGTGATGAGATATACCCCGGGCGAGTGGGGGAGAGTAGCGATATCCATCGGACCTTCGAACATGATTCCATCGAATGCGGGCATATCCGCACGATTGACAATGTCGTTCATATCCTTTCCTATCCGCCGACCCCCTTATATGCCTCCAATAGGTTCATGTAATGTACAGGCTGCGGATGCCCCGAACGGTTCTCTGCCGCCCAAGGAGTGATCACATGAACTACAGAGCGCTTGCATCCGCCGCAGTGGTGGCGGTCTTCCTGATCTCAGCATCGTCCGCGTTGTTCGCCGACAGCGGCGATGCGGCCGAGATGAAGGAAGGAGAGAACGGAATCGGTTTCTCCGTCAAGGACATGCCGAAGGAGGAACAGGACAAGTTGATACTGCCCTCCACGTACAACGGGATAGCGAACTACGTCCTGGGACTCTTCCTGGATGATCTGGCATGCTACGACATATCCTCCGCGGATATGACCGATTATGAATTATCCAGGTATGCAGGGGACAAGATATCCGGAAAGATATACGAATGCGTCAATGCGGATTCGGATTCCGGCAAGATCTCATTCGTCGCCACATGCAACAGCGACGGCAACAGCCTGTTCGATGACGACTCCGCATTCGCCGATGTCATGAAGGCTGTCGGGCTATCGAACAAGACCCAGAACGGGGCGAAATTCACCGTCACAGCCGAAAACAGGGACGAGAGGAGCAACCTGGTCGAGTACACGTACGAGAAGAACTCCGCAGGGAACCTCATCCTCACGAAGGAAAGGATCAGGGATTACGCACAGCAGAGGTGCGACATAGAGGTGAAGTACAGCTACACCTCCGGAGACGCAGCCAAGGAGATCGAGTTCGAAGTCAGTTACGGACAGGTCGTCTCGTTGGAGTTCACCAACACCTACGATTTCGCGGGAGTGGCGATCTCGGATGTGACTTCGGCCACGAGATGCACGGTCGACCAGGACGTGGATACCAGCTACAGACATGATTGGCTCACCTGCAAGTACGACGGAGAGAAGAAAGGAAGGGATGTCACAGACACGAACTTCGAGGACACCCCCGAGTACATATGGGATGCCTACGACACCGCCAATGAGATC
>JAFPVN010000157.1 GCA_017395275.1 Candidatus Methanomethylophilaceae archaeon
GTTCTACAAGAACAAGTTCCACGACTTCGAGGACCCCGTGTCCATCATCCGCGTGAACGCCGAGGGTACCGTGAGCTACAAGGCGATGCTGTTCATCCCCTCGAAGGCCCCCTACGACTTCTACACCAGGGAGTTCGAGCCCGGACTCCAGCTGTACTCCGCCGGAGTGATGATCATGGACAAGTGCGCGGACATCCTCCCGTACTGCTTCCGCTTCGTGCGCGGCGTCGTCGATTCTCCTGATTTCTCGCTGAACATCTCGAGGGAGGTATTGCAGCACGACCGTCAGCTGAAGGCTATCGCATCCAACCTCACCAAGAAGATCAAGGCCGAACTCGAAAGGATGATGAAAGATGAACCGGAGAAGTACCTCGAGTTCTACAAGAGCTTCGGCCGCCAGATCAAGTACGGCATCGTGGACGAATACGGAGCGAACAAGGACCTGCTGAAGGACCTCGTGATGTTCCACTCCGCCAAGAAGAAGAAGCTGATCTCCCTGTCCGAGTACGTCAAGGACATGGAGGTCGGACAGGACAGGATCTACTACGTCTCGTCCGATACCGTCGAGAACGCCGAGAAGCTGCCGCAGGCGGAACCGGTGCTCGACAAGGGCTACGACTTCCTCTGCCTCACCGAGGACGTGGACGAGTTCGTGATGAAGACCGTCAGGGACTACGAGGAGAAGAACCTGTGCAACATCACAACCGACGACCTCGGGATCGAATCCGACGAGGAGAAGAAGGAAGTTGAGGAGAAGCAGGAGGAGAACAAGGATGTGCTCGCCTTCGTCAAGGAGGTCCTGGGCGACAAGGTCGCTTCCGTGAAGATCTCGTCCAAGCTGAAGAACCACGCCGTGATGCTCTCGTCCGAGGGAGGCATCTCCATAGAGATGGAGAAGTACTTCCGCTCGATGCCCGACTACGATGGCTCGATGAAGGCATCCTACGTGCTGGAGCTCAACGCTTCGCACCCCGCCTTCCAGGCGCTCTCCAACGCCATCGAGACGGATAAGGAGAGGGCGGAGAAGATGGCCGAGATCATGTTCGAGCAGGCCCTGCTGATCGCGGGACTGCCCATCCCCGACACCGTCGGAGCGGCGGACAGGGTCTTCGGGCTCTTCTGAGAAAAACAAAAGTGCCAGAGGGGCGTTTCATGCCCCTTTGGCCGCTTCCTTTACCTTCCTTATGCAGTCCTCTATCTGACGGAGGTCGCATTTCCTGCAGTCGTGCCTGAGCTTCAGCTCCTTCGACAGCTGTATGGACTTCTTCATGTACTCCTCCTCGTTCCCGATGCCGGGATCGATGAACAGCACCCTCTCGTAGGACTCGAACAGCATGTCCAGGAAGAACTGGGGCTCCACTCCCTCGATCATGTCGAGGTGCATCTCCTTGATCATCCCCTCGGTACCCTCGATCGCCCATCCTGGGGAATCGAACCACGTACCGCAGCAGATCTTCTTCTCCCTGTTGTACTCCTCCGTCGTGAGCAGAGCGTCTATGCAATCCGCCCCGGGGAGCTTGACCACGGGCTTGTCGAACCTCTTCTCGATCGCATCCAGCGAACTGCACACGGCATAACCGAGCAGGACGGCGTCCACCCTCGTGAGCATGTCGTTGACCTCGTCGATGATGACGTCCCTCATGTGCTCCGGGTCCACGTGCAGTGCGAACTCCAGATACTTCTTCTCCACGAAATCCAGGTCGTCCTTCAGAAGGAACTCGAACTCGTTCTTCAGTATGTCGCAAGCGACAAGGCCTATCCTCGCCATATCTATCCAGTCGTTAAGCGGCTTGAATCTATATCAAAGTAGGGGACAATGGATTTCCTTTTTATCATGCAACACGTACAGATGAGCATGAAGACGGACAGATGCCTTCCGTTCATCGCCGTGATGGCGGTACTTCTTGCCGCGATGGTACCGATCGTCGCATCGCCTTTCAGCGACGATTCTTTCGCGGCGGAGGACGGGAGCTCCACCTACTACAGAGACCAGTTAAGCAACAATGAGAAGGTACTCTACAACAAATTTCTAGATGCCGCGGATACGCTGATGCCTAGCAACCCGTATGTTGTGATAAACAAGAGTGATTTCACCCCTTCTGGTTTCCCATCAAGTGACAGCATACACAGGGCATACTATGCATTCTATTACGATCATCCTGAAAAATTCTGGATGTGCAGCAGCATGGAAGGCTCATCGTCATCCGGAGATTCATGGTCCTTGCCTATAACACTGACAGCAGAAACGGACGAAGAACTACTCAAACAAAAGGCAGATGTTGCATCCTCTGTCGAGAAGCTCAAAATTGACGGTGAGTTCACCTATGACAAAGTCAAGCAGATCCATGACTGGATCGTCAGCAACGTCAGGTACGACTCCGAGGCTGTAGGAGACAATAAGGCCTACATGGCCCACAACATCTACGGTGTGTTCGTCAAGAAGACATGTGTCTGCGAGGGTTACGCAAGGGCGTTCATGTACATGTGCCAGAAGAACTGTATCGACTGCATCGTATCCATCGGTAAGGGAGTGACCGACAAATCCTCCGAATCCCACATGTGGAACTACGTGAAGATGGAGGACGGCAAATGGTACTGCATGGACGTGACCTGGGACGACCCTCTCGTCGACGGAGCCGATTCCGGGAAGGTATACTACAGCTACTTCCTGAAGGGTACCGAGTCCGTCTACAACGACAAGAAGTTCACAGCATCCCATGTGGACGAGATGAAGACGGAACACAACCTCAACATCCCCGAGCTCAGCGCCGACCCGTACCGCTTCCAGCCCGGAGGGACCGAGAGCCTAAAGGCCTCTCTCTGCGACAAGGATGCGGAGGGCAACATCAAGGACACATACACCCTGCAGGTCGACAGGATCGACGAGATCCGCGAGAACATCGGGTCGGCAGGTACCGCCCTCGTCCAGACGAAGGACCTCCAATTCACCTTCACATGCGCCGAACTGAAGAAGATCAAGGAGAAGTTGGAATCGGAGAGCGTCACCGAGGTCGTATTCGGGGGGACCACCGAAGTGAGGAAGGTCAAGGCCATCGCGCAACTGGACTACGAGAAGGATGTGACGATGTTCACCCCCACGATAAGCACAGGGGACATCGCATCGCTCGGACTCTCCGAAATCACCATCGGCCTGAAGGCCGACATGCAGCAGCTGGACCTCAGCGTGTTCATGTACGTGTGGGATTACACCGATCCAGACTCCCCCCAGAAAATCAAAGCGACGTACGACGGCACGTACGAGAACTTCACCGTTGACAAACTGGGATCCGCATACTGCGCGGGCAACAACCCCGTCACCCCCGCCGTGGACATCCCGTTCGTGCTCCTGATCGGCGCGCTTGTGCTCATCGTCGTATTCCTTCTACTCCTGATCAAGGCGCTCTTCAGGCACAGGAAGATCAAGAAGATGGCCAGGACCATGGCCAAGAGCCAAAGGAACATGCAGCACTACAAGCAGCTCTACGACGACAGGGAACTGTCCTCTAACGAGAGGAAGGCCTACCTCAAGGCCGTCAAGATCTATAAGAAGAACCAGAACAAGAAGGATTGACCCAGACATCCGTTTCCAGGTGACTAGATGAAGGCGATACTGGCCGTGGCCGTGGCGATGATTGCCGTTGCGGGCGCCGCCGTCTTCCTGAACTTCGAACTGAACGGCGACCCCAACGAGCGCACCCTGTCGTTCGACATCGGCGACGCCGAGGGGGATGCTCCGGGAGATATAGTTGCCTTGAGCGGTGCCGAGATCGTGCTCCCCGGAACGGATGCGAGAAAGATACACAACACGTTCTCCGGATGGAGCGACGGCTCCTCGACGTACCAGCCGGGGGACACCTACAAGCTGGAAAAGAACACCGAGCTCCGTGCGGTATGGGTCGCGGACAGATTCCCCATAGCTTATCATCTCAACGGAGGGACCAACCCCGATGGAACGGCCGACAGCTACGGCTGGGATGAGGCTTACGTCCTCCCGGTACCCGTCAGGGACGGATACGTCTTCACCGGATGGTACTCAGATGAAGGACTCGAGACGCCTCTGGAAAATATTGATACGTGCTCCGAGGCGGGAGTGGAGGCATACGCGTCCTGGGAGGTATCGCTGGTGGGGACGGGCATAACCATGAGGCTCACAGGCACGATCCAGGACGTGAACATGTGGAACCAGTCCAGTACATACACCACATCAGGATCCCTGTCATTCGACTACGTCTACTACGAGTACGGGATGGGATACTATCTGGCCCGCACATTCGTCGTCTCCGTCAACGGCAACGAGAACGTGACCGACGACGGATACTGGTCCAACGACGTCTCCGACAGGGTGTGGGAGAAATCCGAGGACACCGTCACCATTACCACGGAGTTCGGCGACATCGAATGCAACGTCTGGACCAACACAGGAACCAGCTACACCGAGACGCAGTACATCGGCGTGAAGGACGGGGAACTCTACCGGATCGTCAATGTCTCCCGCACCACCGTCATGTCGGGATTCTACCCTGTCCAAAGGACCGAGACCAACACCTATGACCTCACCGAGAGGAGGACATTCGATGCTTCCTCGTATTACGGACTGGAGGTCTACGAAGACCGCGGGATCGACGTCACAGGAGACGAGTTCCCCGTATCGGGGGCCAGGCTCTCGCTCAAGGCGACGGCCTCGGAAGGTTACCGGTTCGCGGGATGGTACGACTCCCAGGGAAGGCTCCTTTCGAGTTCGGATACGTATGTGCCAGCAGGAGGGCGCCTGCTGTCCGATATCACCCTGTACGCCAGGAACACATCGGAATGCGACGAGCCCTTCGAGCTCGATTCCAGCATGTCGCGCACCATAGCGTCCAACCGCGAGCTCACCGATGTGAAGTGGAGGGTATCCCACATATGCGAAAGGTCCGCCGGGGCCGTGTCGCAGCCATATTACGTCATGGAGGGGACGGGGAATGCGTATCATCTAGACAGCGCGGGAAGATACACCGTCACCTACTCCGGCAAGGCATCGGACGGCAGCACTGTCCGCGGACAGTACGACATACTCGCATGCGGCAACTACAGCTTCTCGTGGGATTACAAGGGGGACACCTACACCGTATCCCTCCGCATCTCGCTGGACGACTACAACGCTTACAGCTCGTCAGACGCTAGGAGGACCAGCGGCAGCGAGGAGCAGATGAGAGCGCTGGTGACCTATGACGACAGGTACGTGAAGGAACTCGCGCATCAGTTCGATGTCCTCGGAGCTGACATGGACAGGCTCGGGAAGGCCAACCTGCTGCTCAGCTACGTGCAGGCCATACCCTACATGTACGACTCCGACCTGAACGGGCGCGATGAATACTGGAAGTTCCCGCTGGAGACGATCACCGACGGTGCGGGCGACTGCGAGGACACATCGATCCTGTTCTGCGCTATCGCCAAGGCAATGGGATACGACACCGCCTTCATGACACTGCACGCATCCAGCATGCCAGGCAGCATCGGCGCGCAGAACCACTGCGTCAGCCTGGTGTCCGTCGAAGGCGAGACGGGATACGGGATCTACACCACGGTAGGCGATGTGGGTTACTACTTCTGCGAGACCACGTCCATGGGGCACGACGTGGGTGCCAACCCGTGGGCGTCGGTCAGGAACACGAAGATAGCGGTCATAGTCTGATCTCAGCATAGCCGTTACCGAGATGCCTCGGGAGCACCGAACCTCCTGTGACATCGGAGAACAACCTCTCGAAGCGCTCCGCATCGTCCTCCCTGACAAGGAACATGCAGCCGACCCTGTCGGAGTATTCGCATTCGGGTTCGCCCAGGGAGATGCCCTTCAGGCGGGGGATCAGTTTGCTGTGCATATCGTACGACAGATCCGCGCGGTATGTCCTGCAGTACACCATCCTCGAACGTCCGCATGTACCCAGCACCGACGAGGCGGAGTCGGTGTACGCCTGCACGAGACCGCCGGTACCCAGAAGCGTCCCCCCGAAGTAGCGGACGACCACACAGATCGTATCGGACAGTCCCGAACCCCTGAGCACGGACAGTATCGGTCTTCCCGCGGTCCCCGAGGGTTCCCCGTTGTCGCTGAACCTCTCTCCCCTGCTCCGCCCGCCGAAGACGGCAGCGTAGCAGTAATGCGTGGCATTCGGATATCTGGCACTTATGCCTTCCAACGCTTCCCTTATCGAATCCGCATCGGGGCAGCGCTGAACGACGGCGATGAACCTGGAACCCTTGACGGTCGATTCCGTCTCGTACGTGCCGGAGACGGTCTCGTAGTCGCCGTCCAATTCAGTTCCACCATTTGCCGTATCTGTCGATGGTCTCGGTCCTCTTGGGGCCGATGGAGATGATGTCCGCGGGGATGCCCGTGTACTCCTCGATGAACTTGATGTACTTCACCATGTTCTCGGGGAGTGCGCCCATTCCGCTCTTCGCCATGGACTCGGAGTCGGCCCAGCTCTTCCAGCCGGGGAACTCCTTGTAGACGGGCTTCGCCCTCTCCAGCTTCGCGAGCGAGGCGGGGAAGTGCTTCTCCACCTTCCCGTCGATCTCGTATCCGATGCACACCTTGACGGTGTCGTAATCGTTGAGCACATCCAGTTTTGTGATCGCCCAGGAGGTGAACCCGCAGAGCCTTGCGGCGTGCTCGGCGACGACAAGGTCCAGCCATCCGCATCTCCTTCCGCGTCCGGTGGTGACCCCGAACTCCCCGCCCTTCTTCTGGAGCTCGATCATCTCGTCTCCCTCCAGCTCTGTGACGAAGGGTCCCTCGCCCACACGGGTGGTGTATGCCTTGAGGCATCCGACGACCTTCTGTATGCGGTTCGGAGCGACACCGGAACCGGAGCATATGCCTCCGCCTACGGTGCTCGAGGACGTGACGTACGGGTATGTTCCGTGGTCGATGTCCAGAAGAGCTCCCTGGGCGCCCTCGAACAGGACCTTCTTGCCCTCGTCCAGCATGTCGTTGATGAGGACGGACGTGTCGCAGATGTACTTGCCGTACTTCTCTCCCCATCCGATGAGCCTCTCCTCGAACTTCTCCTCGGTGCACTGGCAGGACTCGGCCCCCATGAGCTTCATGAGGTCCTTCTTCATCGGGAGCATGAACTTGGTCTTCTCCCTGATGAGCTCGGGCTCCAGCAGGTCTCCTGCCCTGAATCCGTACCTGGCGATCTTGTCCTGGTAGGCGGGACCGATACCTTTCTTGGTGGTACCCACGGATTTCTTGCCCCTGTAGATCTCCTCTGCCCCGTCGAGCTTCTTGTGGTAGTTCATGATGAGGTGGGCGCGGTCGGATATCCTGAGGCCGTCGACGTTGAGTCCGGCCTCCTCGATCTGCTTGATCTCCTCCTCCATGTCGGCGATGTTGACGACGACGCCGTTCCCGATGATGGCGAGCTTGCCTTCCCTCAGCACTCCCGAGGGCAGCAGGTGGAGCTTGAACACGGAATCACCGATGACAATCGTGTGTCCGGCGTTGTTCCCTCCCTGGAATCTGACGACGGCGTCGGCCTGCTCCGCCAGATAGTCCGTGATCTTTCCTTTTCCCTCGTCTCCCCACTGCGCTCCGATGATTGCTACTGTAGGCATGATAATCTGCCCCGAACATCGGTTCGGCCTATAATAAGTGTGTGCCCGCGCGCATGGTCATTCCCTGCGGGAGACGGAGAGGAATATATCCTTCATCGTCTCGACGGGAAGCTCGGTCTTGAATCCCGTGGGGGACATGTGCGTCCTCGAGACCTTCCCGTGCTTCGCCATCTCCTCCATGAAGACGTCGTACCTGGGGGTGGAGACCTTCAGGTTGGATGCGACCTCGGACATGTCGTACTGGAAGGGGTTGGAGTCTATCTCCTCCCTCCAGATCTCCAGCATCCTCTCGCACCTCCTGACGTCGGCCATGCCCTCGGGCGACATCCTGTCAAGGATGTCCCTGTCGAACAGCTGACCTCCCCAGAGGGGGCCGTAGACATGACGCTCGTCGGGGGTGCGCGAGACGCTCCTCTCCAGGGTGTCTGGGTCATATGACATGTACACCATCTTGGACAGCGATTCGTCGGCAGCTGCGGCACCGTTCCTCAGAAGGACGTAGGTCCTCACGTAGTGGTCGATGCTGAACGAAAGCAGAGGGATGACCCCCTTGTCGAACTTGGCCGCCTCCCTTGCGACGAAGCCTATGAGTATCCTTAACGCACCCTCGTGACACATGGGTCCCCTGAGAGGTCTGGCGCCGTACCTGCGCTCGCACTTCGGCCTGTGGGCACCCACGAGCGGGGCGGTGTCGGTGGCCGTGACGGCCAATATACCGTTGCGCTTGCATCCCTGTATCGCGGAATGCAGGAAAGGGACCGGGGATCCGAATGGATCGAGGTCCACGTAGTCGAACACCTCTTTGGCGAGGAGGCAGTGGAGGTTCTCCCTGGACGCACGGCAGTTGGTGAGGTTGTTGAGCCTGATGTTCTCCTCTATGTACGGAATGGTTCCTGGATTGATGTCGTTGGCCACGACCTCGGTGTCGGGCACCTCGTTGGCGATCCTCACGGCGCGGGAACCCGTCGCGGTCATGCAGTCCGCGACCTTCATGTGCTTACCGAGGGCGCGCAGGAACATTACGCTGACGTCCCTGTTGAACGCCATCTGCTCGTTGAAGAAGACCGTATCGAATATCTTCCCGGGACCGCCTGAAGAATGCTGCTCGGGCACCAGCAGCTCGGTGCCTCCCTCCCGGATCCTGACGCCCTGCACCATCAGATGTTCTCACCGTTCATGAGGCGGACGATCTTGTTCGGAAGGATGTTGCGGTTGGTGGGGGTGACCTCAAGGATCCTGACGTCGTCCCTCCTCCTGATGTCCTGGAGGAGCGGGTTGCGCGACTTCTTGTGAAGCGTGAGGATCATGGGCTTGTTGACCTCGAGGGCGTCCCTGACGGCCTTGACGAACGCCTCGCTCTCCACCTCGAGCTTGCCTACCTCGTCGATAACGATGACATCGCAGGTCTCCGCCGCGGTCTTGATGGCCTGAACGGCGACAGGATCGAACTTGGAGACGTCCATCCCGATCCTGCCGAGGGTAATCTTGCTCTCGAACCCTTCGTGGGCGAACTCCTGCTTCTCGCCGGAGACGAGGTCCCTGACGGTGAACCCGACACGGTGCTTCCCCTCGATCACGGGCTCGTCGATCATACCGCCGACGCGGAGCTCTGGGTCTTGTGAGCATAACATGTCTATGATGCGGATTAGCATGTATGTCTTCCCTGCACCGGGAAGCCCTGTAATACCGATCTTGATATTCGCTACCATAGACGAACGCCCTGCGCCCCTATATCGTTTTCATTATTTAAATAACTTTTATAAAAAAATCAACTCTCCGCACAATCTGGGAATTCTGCGAAGGAGCATGATGATCACTCGATCGACGATACGTACATCAGAGGGTACCTGAGTTCCTCGTCGTAGCGCATCTCGGCGGTGACGGTGGTCGATCCGATCCTCACCTTCACGACGGCATCGATCATGTCCCCCGTGAGGGAGAGGTAGCTGTACTCGTCCTTCTCCTCGGGGATCACGGACCTGTCGATCTTCACCCTGGCGGACACCACGTAGGGCTGGACCTCGATGCTGCGGGATATGGCCTCCTCCAGCGATGCGACGCTCTTGGCGTTGAAGGGTGTGCCGACATACTGATGGTAGATGGTGGCGAGCTTGATGCCCGTCTCGAAAACGCATCTCTCCCTCTCCGTGCAGACGAACCTTCCGTTGGCTGCTTCCTCGCGGTCCATGAATCGGCATGCATATCCTGGTATTTTTACCCACTCGGGGATATCTTTAAGAACTGTGCGCCATAACACCACACATGGACATCAGGGAAGAGATACTGGCGCTGAAGAAGGAACGCAACGCCGTCATCCTCGCTCACAACTACACCGCACCCGAGGTGCAGGACATCGCGGACATGGTGGGGGACTCCCTCGGACTGTCCATCAAGGCATCGGAGACCGATGCCGACGTCATCGTATTCTGCGGGGTCACCTTCATGGGCGAGACCGCGAAGATCCTCTCCCCCAAGAAGACCGTGCTCATGCCCTGTCCCGAGGCGATATGCGACATGGCGGAGACCTGTCCCCCCGAGGAACTGGTCAGGGCGAAGGAGGAGAACCCCGACCGCATCGTGATCGGATACGTGAACACCACCGGGCCCGCCAAATGCCACATGGACATATGCTGCACCTCCGGCAACGCACTGAAGGTCGTCAAGTCGGTGGCCGACAGGAAGATCCTGTTCGTACCGGACAAGAACCTCGGACGCTACGTGTCCGAGAGGTATCCCGATACGGACATCAAGCTGTGGAACGGCTGCTGCCCCATACACGACAGCCTCCAATATGACGATCTGGCACTTCTCAAGGCCAAGTATCCCGGGGCATACGTGATGTCGCACCCCGAATGCCAGGACGGGATCCTCTCGGAATCGGATTTCATCGGTTCCACCGAGGCCATGCTCAACGCCGTGAAGAACACCGACAGGAAGGACATCATAGTGATGACCGAGGTCGGCATGCTCCACAGGCTGGAGAGCGCATACCCCGACAGGAACTTCGTCTTCCCCGAGAAGGCCGTCTGCAAGGCCATGAAGCTGACCACCCTCGAGAAGGTCCGCGACTGCCTCAGGGACCTCACGGGCAGGGTGGAGCTCAGCGATGACGTCATCAGGGGTGCGTACGCACCGGTCAAGCGCATGACCGA
>JAFPVN010000158.1 GCA_017395275.1 Candidatus Methanomethylophilaceae archaeon
AGGTATGTGCCAGATGTCGGGATCATTCCTTCCCGGAACGCTTCTCGGCGAGCTTCCTCGACACGACGTTGGTGAGCACGTTTATCAGCACCACGGCGGCGACGAGGACAATTATCGAAATGATGAGGTTCACGGTGGTGTTGGAAGGCACCTTCGATCCGTTGCCGTTGAGGTAGAGCTTCAGCGCCCCGAGCCACGGGATCTCGAAGACCGCGACCGACTTGATCATGTCCTTCTGGACGAGGGTGTTGGGCATTATCCCCGAGGTCTGGTCGAACCTGGTGTTGGTCGACCCGTTGTCCCCCTTGGTGAGGTAGCCGACGGTACCCGTCTCGGTGTACTTCGCCAGGTCGTAGAGGCATATGGGCACGTTGACGTCCGCATATCCGACGTCGGTCAGCCAAAAGTACCATCCCGACTTGGTGCTGTCCAGGGTGAGCTCGCAGGTCTCCGCGTTCCAACATGCGGCCTTGCATCCGGATTCCTCGGTGTAGATGCTGCTGTCGGTGACCGTCCACTTGTCGAAACCGTCCAATGACGGAATGTGCCAGACACATGTTGTTCCGCTCTTCGACTTCAGTTCCAACTCTATCATCGCGCGGTGGATGATGTTCTGGTTCGGCTTCTTGTAGACGATCACGTCGCCGTACTCGCCGAAGCTCCTGTAGCCGGATTTGGAGCCTTCAACATACGTGGTGATATCCTTGGAGTCGGGATCCTTCACCAGGAGCATGTCCCCGGTGTCGATTATCCCTATCTTGGAATCCGAGGAGTGCATCATGCTGCCGGAGTTGATGACGGTGAAGGGCGGGCTGACGCCCGAATAGGCCTTCACGCCTAGGTATCCCCCTAAGAGGAGCACCGCGACCACGGCGAAAACGATGATGAGATTCCTCGTCTCCTTTTCCACGGACGTCTATCGCAGACCCCTCTAATAAAGCCTTACGGCATTTCCGGAAAAAAAAACGCGGCCCTTCGGGCGACAACGATATTAACTCCCCATATGCATCACCGTTGCATGAACCGCCCGGACAACGACGAGTACTTCATGGAAATGGCACAGTTGGTATCCACGAGATCCACATGCATCAGGAGGCACGTCGGAGCGGTTTTGGTGAAGGACAAGCGCGTCCTCTCCACCGGGTACAACGGTTCGCCGAAAGGCACCGAGCACTGCGAGGTGCTGGGATGCATCCGCGAGCAGATGAAGGTCCCCTCCGGTACGAGGCACGAGCTCTGCAGGGGCGTCCACGCCGAGCAGAACGCTATAATCCAGGCGGCCTATTTCGGCGTCAGCGTGAAGGACTCCACCATCTATACCACCACATACCCCTGCTCGATGTGCGCTAAGATCCTCATCAACGCCGGCATCAAGGAGGTCGTCTATCACGAGGGATACGTCGACGACCTCTCCAAAAAGCTGTTCGCCGAGACCAACATCCTGATCCGGGAGTACACCCCCAAGAAGGATATCCAGCTGTGAGGGCTTTTCCTACCAATTTCTTACCTATAAAGCGACCCGTTCCCTTTAAGTAGGTTCATTGAATACAGGCAAGTACATTAACCAGTCGGAGAGTGTAACTTGGACCGTACTGCCATACTTGATGAGATAAAGGCCGCGGAGAAAAACGCCGCGGACACCGTCGCGAAGGCAGAGTCTGACAAGAAAGCGAAGATCGCCGATGCCAGAAGGATGTCCGTTCAGAAGATTCAGGACGCTGAGAACCAGATGCGCCAGAATTACGAGGACGGTATCTCCAAGGCCAAGGATGATCTTTCTGCTCAGCGTGAGACTCTTCTCAGCGCGGGGAGAAACGAGGCAGCAGACCTTGAATCCAAGGCTGACGCCAAGATCGACGAAGTGAAGAAATTCCTTACAGAAGAGTTCGAGAGGAGCATAGATGTCACTTCCTGAGTCGATGAGTAGAGTTGTGATTGTGGGCAACAGGTCCCGCTTGGATGAGGTCATCGAGGCCATATACAAGCTGGGTGTCGTCCACCTGATCGATTATACCAACGACTCGGATGAGGGATTCACCATCGGTGCACCCCTGTCCTATTCCTCGGAGGCCTCCGAGAGGCTGCTGAAGATTAGGGCTGCGGAGAAGGACCTCAGCATCAGGCCCAAGAAGGTCAAGACGCAGGAGTCCTACTCCGACATTGAGGCTAAGATCTCTTCAGGCGAGGTCGAGAACGTTGAGAGCATCGTTATCGGCGCCGTCGATGAAAGGAACAAGGTCGCTCAGAAGATCACAGAATTAGAAGCGAAGAAAGCGGACCTCGCTGTTCTCTCGAAGCTTCCCCTGAAGCTCGAGGACTACGACGGCTACCAGTCTCTCGCCGTGTTCGTCGGAACCGTTAAGGACGACTGCTCGGCGAAGGTCGCGGCCGTCGCCAACACCGAGGTTTTCGTTTCCGTCGACAAGAAGGAGGTAAGGACCCCCATCGCGGTGTTCGTAGCGAACGCCCAGAAGGAGGAGGTCTCCGCCATCCTTTCCGAGGCCGGATACGTGGAGCTGAACGTCCCCGAGGGGACCGGGATGCCCGCGGACGCCATGAGCCAGACGGAAGCGGATATCGCAGCGAACGAGAAGTCTCTGGAAGAGTGCAACGAGAAGATCGCACAGCTTTCGGAGCAGTACAAGTCATTCATCGCCGCATCCGACGACCTCCTTGCGGAAAGAGTCAGGAAGGGAGAGACTCCCCTCAGGATCGCGACGACCGACTACTCCTACGTCATTGACGGCTGGGTGCCCAAAGCGGACCTCCAGAAGCTTCAGGACGGCATCCAGGAGCAGTTCGGTGACAGCGTTCTGGTCGATGTGCAGGAAGAGGAGAGGGGAAGGGGCCTCCACGAGGAGGAACACGCCGAGCCCCGCTTCAAGACCGCCCCGACCAAGTACAACAACGGTGTGTACGCGAAGCACTACGAATACCCTGTTTCGCTGATCTCCACACCGAAATATCAGGAAATCGATCCGTCATTCGTCATAAGCATATTCTTCCCCATGTTCTTCGGATTCATGGTCGGAGACCTGGCCTATGCGATACCCTTCATCTGTCTGGGTGCTTACGGACTCAGGCACGCGAAGAGCAAGGACTTCAGGGCCATCGCCACAGTCTTCTTCTACGGAGGAATCTGGGCGGCGATCTTCGGGTTCTTCTTCTTCGGAGAGATGCTGGGAATGCACTTCGCCGGAGACTATGACGAGATGACCAACATCACATGGGAGCATCTCCTCGGAGTCAATCTGCCCGATTGGTTCGAGAGCATAATGGTGTACAACGCGCACCACGGAACCGAGCACTACGGAATCACCAAGATCGGTGCGGCCACTGTCGGGTTCCTCCTTAAGGTGTCGGTCTTCATCGGTATCGTCCACATACTCGTCTCCTACCTGATTGGCTTCCTGAACGTCAACAGGCAGCACAACTTCAAGGAGGCGATGCTCGAGAAGGGAGGATGGATGTTCTCCGTTGTCGGTGTGACGGTCCTTTGCTACGCAATGAGCCAGATGCTCTTCAGCCACAAGGATCTGGAGGGTACGCTCCTTTACCTGCTCATCGCAGGAGTCGTAATACTCATAGCGGGAGTGGCGCTTTGTTTCCCCAAGGAGAAGGTACAGGCGATCCTGGACCTCCCCGGAATCGTAGGAAACATCCTGTCCTACACCCGTCTGGCCGCTATCGGAATGTCAAAAGCCGGTATGGCCCTTGCTTTCAACTACATCGCAATCACCATCCTGGGCGGATCGGGGGTTGTCGGAATCATATTCGGTGCGCTGGTCTTCGTGGTCGGACACCTGATGATCTGGTTCCTGGCGATCATCTCCGCGGGTCTGCACGGACTCAGGTTGCAGTACGTGGAGAGCATGAACAAATTCTTTGTGGGCGGCGGAGTCGAGTACGCCCCGCTCAAAACCACTTCGAAACACCTTGTAAACTCATTAAACAACTCTAATATAGAAAAAACAGAGGCATAAATATGGTTGACACAGTTGGATACGGACTTATCGCAATCGGAGCAGGAATCGCAGTCGGAATCACCGGTCTGGGAGCAGGTCTCGCAGAGAGGGATGTCGGAGCAGCAGCAGTAGGCGCCATCACCGAGGACGTCTCCCTTTTCGGAAAGGCAATGGTTCTCATGGTTCTGCCTGAGACAATCGTCATCTTCGGACTCGTCGTTGCAATCCTCGCAATGGTCATGATAAGCATCCCCACCGCATGATTGGCAGGTGCCGTCAATGGCATTAGACGATGTGAAGCTCGAGATATCCAAATCCGCGGAACAGTCCGCCGCGGCCATCATGGCCGAGGCCGACGCCGAGATCGCCAAGATCATGGCGCAGGCGGATGCGGAGATCTCAGCTATGAAAGAAAAAGAGGACAAGAGACTCGCCGAGTCGGTCAGCAGGCTCCAACGCCAGGAGCTCTCGAGCGCTGAGCTCGAGAGCAAGAAGATCGTGCTCGCCAAGAAGAAGGAGATCCTCAACAAGGCCTTCGCAGAGACCCTTGCGTCGCTCGAGTCCGCTCCCGAGAAGGAGAAGACCGCGATGTACAAGAAGATGGTCGCATCTGCGAAGAACGTCATCGCGGACCCCAAGGTATACGTACCCGCGGACTCCACGGCGACCGCCAAGGATCTCGGAGTTTCTGAAGTCGTCAAATCGGATAAGATCTCAGCTGGAGTCATGCTCGAGAACGCCGACGGTACCCTCATGGTCGACATGCAGTACAGGACCGTGCTGCAGGCCGTATGGGACCGCGAGATGAAGGCGTTGTCCGATATCCTCTTCGGGTGAAGTTATGTTCGGGCGCAGTGGAAAGAAAGGAAACTACGCGTACATCGTGGCAAGGGTCAAGGCCAAGAAGGCCGGCCTGATGAACGACGATGCGTACTCCAAGATGCTCATGATGTCCCTTCCGGAGATCTCCCGCTTCATCAGCGAGAGCGGATACCAGAAGGAGATCACCGAGCTGACCGGCAAGTACAGCGGCGTAGACCTCATCGAGCACGCCACGTACACAAACATGGCAAGGCTCTACAGGAGCATCCTTGAATCTTCCGAAGGCGACTTGAAAGAGATGATCGTGTCCGATCTCGAGAGATGGGACATCTGGAACCTCAAGGTGATCCTCCGCGGAAGGTCCTTCGGACTGGGCGCTGACGACATCAGGGAGGACCTGGTCCCCGCAGGGGTGCTCGATCTCGAGCACCTCGACAAGCTGATCTCAATGGACAGCGATGATGACATCCTCGCCGCTTACCAGAAGCAGACCGAGGTCACCATCCCCGCTGCAGTGCTTTCCAAGTACAAGGAGGAGAAGAACCTCGCCGTCATAGAGGACTGTCTCGACAAGATCTACTACGAGAAGCTTTTGCTTAGTATCGACCCCTCGTCGAGGCCTAAGCGCCTGTTCCAGGACTTCATCAGGAACGAGATAGATATCACAAATCTCGAAACTATTCTGAAGCTGAAGAAAGAGAACGTCCCCGCGGATGTCATACTCACGTACGTCATCCCCGGAGGAAAGCTCATCGATAAGAAGCTGGCCACACAGCTCGCCAATGCAGAGTCGGTCTCCGCCATGAACGGGGACCTGTCGCAGCTTGAGTTCTATGAGGACATCAAGGATGCGCTCGACGACAGCAAGCCCCTCAGGGAGATCGTCGCGGCGCTCGAGAAGTACCACATGGCCCAGGCAAGCACATTCTCGCACCTGTACCCGCTGTCGGTCATCCCTGTTATCGACTTCATGATCCACAAGGAGAACGAGGTCAACAACATCAGGATAATCGCAAGGGGACTCGAGAGCGGTCTGGACAGAGAGATCATCAAAGGACTTCTGGTGGTGTAAATGGATATCGCAGTTATCGGCAGCGACGAGTTCGTGCTCGGATTCAGGCTTGCGGGCCTGAGGCGCGTGTTCGTTGCTAACAAGGAGAACTATCAGGAAGTCCTCCTGAAGGCGATGGAGGAGCCGGACATCGGTGTCCTCGCGGCCGACGGGAAGGATCTCGATCTGCTCACTCCCCAAGTGAAGACCAGGGTTATGGACTCCATCAGCCCTGTCATCGTTCCTGTGGGACGCGGGGAGACCGACCTTCGTGAGAAGGTGAAGAGAGCTATTGGCGTTGATTTATACAAAGAGGATGAGTAAATGAGTAATGAAGGTGTTATTTACAGAGTCGCAGGACCTGTCGTGACCGCCGTCGGTATCTCCCCCCGTATGTATGATGTCGTACAGGTGGGAAACGAGAAGCTGATGGGAGAGGTCATCAAGATCGTCCGCGACAAGACAATCATCCAGGTTTACGAGAACACGTCCGGTATCAAACCCGGAGAGCCGGTCGTCAACACCGGCCGTCCGCTCGCAGTCGAGCTCGGACCCGGACTGCTCCACTCCGTCTACGACGGAATCCAGAGGCCTCTGAAGGTCCTCAACGAGAAGATGGGAGACTTCATCTCCCGTGGAGTCACCGCACCTGGATTGGACAGAGAAGCGAAATGGGATTTCAAACCGCTGGTTGCCGAGGGCGACGAGGTCGCGCCCGGTCAGATCATCGGAGAGGTCATGGAAGGAACCATGCTCCACAAGATCATGGTGCCCCCCACACTGAGCGGAAAGGTCGAGAAGATCTCGGAGGGTTCGTTCACCGTCGAGGAGACCGTCGCGGTCATCGGCGGACAGGAGGTCACCATGATGCAGAGGTGGCCCGTAC
>JAFPVN010000159.1 GCA_017395275.1 Candidatus Methanomethylophilaceae archaeon
CCTCGCATGGGGGCGGATGCGGGCGGGGGCGCGCGCACGAAGACGATTCCCGATGCTGGCACATTCCCTTGCCGCGGAGCGTCGGAGGGCAATCCTTAAAGCGCAGGCGTGCATAGAGGTGAGTGGGAGGCACGCATGGTACAGCTCGACATCACGATGATCGAAAACGAGGAGGAGAGGGACCCGTCCGTCATAGGCACGATATACGGGGACGTGGGCACCAACTCGTTCAAGTTCAGCATGGTCGGGCACGCGGAGCGCTCCGATTACATCACCGTTGAGCACCCCGACTGCGGCCCGGTGCTCTGCCAGATCGACAGCATCATCAGGAAGTCAAACTACACGCTGGACAGGAGCCTGGAGAGGGACGGTGGGAGGATCGACGAGAAGGTCATCGCCTCCGCCACCGTCATAGGCTACAGGGATTCCAACGGGCTCCTCAACACCCCGAGGACGCCGTTCGCGGTCGGATGCGACGTGAGGCTCTCGGACGCGCAGTTCATCAAGAAGGTGCTGGGCCTCAAGGACGACACCCGCACCTGCGCCTACATCGGGATGCTCAGGAACTACGACCTCCGCATAATGTTGGACATAAACAGCATGGTCCAGAGGCACGTCAGCGTGCTGGCGAAGACCGGAGGGGGCAAGAGCTACGTCTCCGGCGACATCGTCGAGGAGCTGATGAAGCACGGCGTCACCTGCATGATAGTGGACCCCCACGGGGAGTACGGCGCCATGAGGGACGCGGCCGACGGCAAGGAAGATATTAGATTCGGCGTCTCGCCCCGTTCCTACCGCGAGAGCATGGTCGAGTTCGGGATGGACGAGAGCGGTGACATACACCCGCTGAGGTTCACCCTGCGCTCCCTGGACGCCAAGGACATCATGGAGCTCTGCTCCTCATCCGATTCAAAAACCAGCGTGCTGGCTCTTTCGAAGGCCATCGAGAACGTCAAGGCGAAGAAGGACTTCTACGACATAAAGGACCTGATCGACGAGGTGTCCTCCATAGACTCCGCGAGGCACTACGCGCTCATCAGGGACCTGCAGCTTCTCGACAGCCTGCACCTGTTCGCCCAGAAGGGGAACAGCCTGACCGACCTCGTGCAGAAGGGGAAGACCACGGTCATCAACCTCAAGGGATACTCGCCCGATATACAGCAGATAGTGGTCAGGCGTCTCGGCACCATGCTGTTCGAGATGAGGAAGGCCGAGAGGATCCCTCCGATGATGCTCGTGCTCGAGGAGGCGCACAACTACTGCCCGCAGACGGAATCCACCGCCTGCAAGAAATCGCTTATCACGATAGCGTCGGAGGGGAGGAAGTTCGGTCTCGGGCTGATGGTCATCAGTCAGAGGCCCGCGAAGATCGACAAGAACGTCCTCAGCCAATGCGGGACGCAGATAATTTTGAAAGTAACCAACCCCAACGACCTTAAGGCCATATCGGCATCCGTGGAAGGACTGACCGGGGGCATGGAGCAGGACATATCTGGCATGCCCATCGGCACCGCCATGATAATCGGCGCGGGGATTCAGACCCCGCTGCTGGTGGACGTGAGGCCCAGGGAGACCAGGCACGGCGGGGCCAGCGTACAGGTACTGGAGGACGATGACGATGAATGACACCATCACTGAGGAGAAGATCGACAGATATCTGGATATCACCAGGCGCGCACTGGAGAAGATCAAGGTGGTGACTCCCGACAGGTCCTTCAGCAAGAGGCTTGCCGACGACTTCCTCACCATGGTGAACTCCTACTACAACGACGCCAAGTACTACAGGGAGCAGGGCGACTTCGTCACCGCATTCGCTTCGGTGAACTACGCCCACGGATGGCTGGACTGCGGCGCCCGCATCGGCCTGTGGGACGTGGGCGGCGACGACCAGCTCTTCACGCTCTTTGAATGAACGCCGGTCTGTCCGATGTGGAGACGGTGAAAACGGGGACGTCCCCCAAGATGTCCCTGACCTCGTCTTCGGGGACTGTGGTGAAAATGCTGTGACCGAGCATGCACATGCCGGCGTTGCCGCCGAGTTTCTTCAGGGCTTCCTTCACGTCCTCCGATTCCAGTCCGACGGACGACGAGAACTCCCTGGAATAGGAGAACAATGATTTTACGGATGGCCTCTCGAAATAATCATCGACCATCCTGCTCCCGATCTCGTTCATGCGCCTCTGGATGTCGGGGTCGCTTATCACGGGGGCGGTGCTGAGCTTGGTGCCGGTGACGGCCAGTGTGAGCTTATCAAATCTCAGACCCGTGCCCTCCACCCTCCCGTACGGGGGCAGTCCCGGTTTGACCCTCACGGGCTGGTGGACGTCGGACATTATAGCGGATACGTCGCCCAGACCGCCTCCGCATACGACCTCCGCCACATGGGCGTAGCGGTACGCCTCGTTGATATCGATGTCTGATATGCTGCATGCGCACAGCGCCGCGGCGATCGCCCCGGACGCCGACATCCCGAAGCCCTGGGCCACGGGGAGGTCGTTCTCTATCGTGACGTCGAATCCCCTGCTGGGACATATCAATTCCATGACCCTGCGGGTCACCGGAGCCTCGGCCTCCGCGCCGTCCATCACGATATTGAGACGGCTGTCGGAACGCTCCTCCAATGTGACCTTCGTGCCCAAGGATAAGCGGAGTCCCGCGCCCCGGGATCCGGTGGTGACGGGGTCGTCCGTGCGCACCGGGTGGAAGAAGCAGGTCACGTGGCCCGGGCAGAATGCCTCGGTCATTGTAGGCCTACGCAG
>JAFPVN010000160.1 GCA_017395275.1 Candidatus Methanomethylophilaceae archaeon
CAGTGTTGCCTGACATAACGACGGAGATGTCCGCGGTGCCGTCTATCTTCTTCCCCTTGCGGATCATGTCGATGGAAAGATACTCGACGGTCGCCCCCGCGTCCATGGCGGCTCCCGCTATCGCTCTGACGATGGGGGATATGTACGGCGGCACCCCCAGCGCTGCGGGGTCGTCGATGTAGCCGTCGATGAGCAGAACACGGATATCGTCCTTGGACACGGTATTGCGATATGCATCCCGTTATAAAATGCGCACGTATATGTAGGCAGTCGCAGATTAGAGGGCCGACCATGGCCAAGATATACACCTGTTTCAGCACGGACATCATCCACGAGGGCCACCTCCACATCATCGAGGAGGCCAGGAAGTACGGGGATGTCTACATCGGCGTCCTATCGGACGAGGCTACGATCAAGTACAACAAGTTCCCCACCATCCCGCTGGAGGAGAGGGTCGAGATGATCCGCAAGATCCCGGGAGTGAAGGACGTGATCGTTCAGGATGACGTGATGTACGACAAGGTGGTCGCGGAGCTGAAACCCGACTACATCATCCACGGCGATAATTGGAAGGTCCCGCCGCTGTCCGCACTGAGGGACAACGCCGAGAAGCTGCTGAGCGCGTACGGCGGGAAGGTGATCGACGTCCCGTACACCTACAATGAGAACGTCCGCCGCGTGGATAAAAGAGTGAATGAGAAACTGGCCATGCCGGAGTACCGCAGGAAGAGGCTGAAACAGCTGCTGAAGCTCCGTCCCATCGTGAAGGCCATGGAGGTCCACAGCGGATTGACGGGACTCATAGTGGAGAAGACCGTGGTGGAGCATGAGGGGGAGTTCGATCAGTTCGACGCCATGTGGATCAGTTCATTGTGCGATTCAACGGCGAAGGGGAAGCCCGATATCGAGCTCGTCGATATGACCTCCAGGTTCAGAACGATCGACGACGTCATGGACGTGACCACGAAACCCGTGATCTTCGACGGGGACACCGGAGGGCTGACCGAGCACTTCGTCTATCTCGTCCGTTCCCTCGAAAGGATGGGCGTTTCCGCCATAATCATCGAGGACAAGACTGGACTCAAGAAGAACTCCCTCTTCGGTACCGAGGTCGAACAGACCCAGGACGACATCCCGCACTTCTGCGAGAAGATCGCCGCAGGGAAGAGGGTGCAGCTTACCGACGAGTTCATGATCATCGCACGTATCGAGAGCCTCATCCTCGAGAGGGGCATGGAGGATGCCCTTGAGAGGGCGCATGCATTCGTGAAGGCGGGAGCCGACGGGATCATGATACACAGCAGGAAGAAGGATCCTGCGGAGATCCTGGAGTTCTGCGACAAGTTCAGGAAGGACAACAAGGAAACTCCGATAGTCGTCGTTCCCACATCGTTCAATTCGATAACCGAGGAGGAGCTGGCGAAGCACGGCGTGAACATTGTGATATATGCAAACCAGCTCACCCGCAGCGCGTTCCCTGCGATGGAGCAGACCGCGAAGGACATCCTCAAGTATCACAGGGCCAAGGAAGTGGACGACAGGCTGATGCCGATCAAGGACATCATCTCCCTAATCGACGAGCTGTGATACCATGAAGGTACTCGATTTCGTAGGAGCCTTGGATGCGGACTTCTTCACCGGAGTGCCGGATTCTCAGCTGAAAGCGTTGTGCGATTTCCTGATGGAGACGTACGGCATCGACCCCGAACACCACGTCATCGCAGCCAACGAAGGGAACTGCGTGGGACTGGCGGCGGGATACCATCTCGCTACCGGGAAGATCCCGGTGGTGTACATGCAGAACAGCGGGGAGGGGAACATAATCAATCCCGTCGCATCGCTGATGAACGACAACGTCTACGGCATACCCTGCATCTTCATCATCGGATGGAGGGGAGAGCCCGGGATTCATGATGAGCCCCAGCACGTCTACCAGGGCAAGGTCACCGTCCCCCTGCTGGAGGTCATGGACATCGAGAGCTTCATCATCGACGAGAAGACCCAGATTGATGAGATCGAGGACATGATGGTCACGTGGAAGCCCCTTCTGGAGAAGGGGAAGCAGGTGGCGTTCGTCGTAAGGAAGGGCGCTCTGCAGTACGACTCGAAACCCAAATACGGCAACGATTTCAAGCTCAACAGAGAGGAGGTCCTGAAGCACATAGTCGCCGCGGCGGGAGAGGATCCGATTGTCTCCACCACCGGGAAGATATCGAGGGAGCTCTTCGAGATAAGGGAGGCCAACGGGCAGGAGCACAAGTACGACTTCCTAACCGTCGGCTCCATGGGGCACTGCTCGTCCATCGCTATGGGCGTCGCTATCAACAAGCCCGACACGAGGGTATGGTGCATCGACGGCGACGGAGCCGCCATCATGCACATGGGATCTATGGCAGTGGTGGGATCCACCGGACCAAAGAACCTTGTTCATATCGTTCTGAACAACACCGCGCACGACACCGTGGGCGGCATGCCTACGGTCGCCCATGACCTGGAGTTCATCGGAGTGGCCGTGGACTGCGGTTACGAGGCGGCGGCGAAGGCGGAGACGATGGAGGAGCTGGACCATCTGCTGGAGGAGGCCAAGGAGGCCGACGGACCCTTGTTCATCGAGGTTCGCTGTGCTCTGGGTTCCAGAGCGGACCTCGGACGTCCGACCACAACCGCGAAGGAGAACAAGGAGAACTTCATGAACTACCTCTCCACACTTTGACACTAGAAGGCGAACTGATGATCAGATACGCAGTGATAATGGCTGGAGGATTGGGCTCCAGGCTGGGCGACCGCACGAAGACTATGCCGAAGGGATTCCTGGAGATCGAAGGTGTCCCCATCGTAGAGGCATCCGTCAGGAAACTCATCTCCATGGGAGTGGAGGAGATAGTCATCGGAACGGGACACCACTCCGAATACTACGAGGAACTGGCGAAGAGGTATTCCTGCATCACGCTGAGGAAGAATCCGGATTACGCCAACACAGGGAGCATGGGCACGCTTGCATGCTGTGCCGATGCGGTCAAAGGCGATTTCCTCCTCCTGGAGTCGGATCTGGTCTACGACAGCATCGGATTGTTCGTCCTGATAAACGACGAGCACAGGGATGTGATCCTCGCCTCCGGTAAGACAGATTCCGGTGACGAGGTTTATCTGAAGACGGATAAGAACGGCAACCTCGTGAAGCACTCCAAGAAGAAGGCCGACATCAAGGAGGTAGCGGGGGAACTCACAGGGATCAACAAGCTCTCCAAGGAGACGCTGGACCGCATGGTCGCTTACATGAACGCCGAGAAGACAACGCAGCCGAAGATGGAGTACGAGGTCGCGATGACCAGGATCTCCAACGACGGTCCCGGGATATTCGTCCGCAAGGTGGAGTACTACACTTGGTGCGAGATCGACGACGAGTCCCATCTGAAGAGATGTCTGGAGAAGATCTATCCCCGCGTGAAGGAGAACGAGGGGTGCCGCTCCGTCAGGAGGGAGGTGCAGATCG
>JAFPVN010000161.1 GCA_017395275.1 Candidatus Methanomethylophilaceae archaeon
GAAGTCCGCCGGGAATGAACCGACTTTCTGCATATTTGTAGGGGGTAAACCAGATCACGCAGTCGACATCGGATCCATAGAACACGTTAACGAAGTTCTCGTCCATAGGCCACAAATGGGGTCTGCCGCGACACAACATCCCCTTCTTGATCTCCTTGGGAATGCTTTCTGCCTCGAAGTACCCACAGGATTCATCGAAAATCAAGAAGACCAGGTATTTGCATTCCGGGTGGTTTTTCCTGTATGTCGGTATCTTGGAGATGTGTTCCTTGACCACGCGTTCGAAATTGGATTTGTAACGCTGATAGTTGTGGTCCTCTAGGGTAGGTAGTCCTGTGTCGCCAGTAATGATGATCCCGGCATTCGGACACATCTCCAGATATCCGTTGTCGACGAGTTCCTTGAACCTTTTAGAATCGGCAGCGGCAGATGGGTTGACAACCTTTCCTTCATCGGTAACGAATGCGTGATCGTCTACACGCATGAACTCGATCATTGTCTCATATTCCGGACTAAAGAAATCTGGAGTCTTGTCAGCCTTGCCCGAAGTGTCCTTCCATAAGTCCAGATCCCCTTTGTAAGCGACAGCAAATGCAGGGAACTCGGGACATTCCTCTGGTTTTTTATCCGTCGCAAAAAGAATCCCTTTCGTCTCAACCATGCGGAACATCTCGAAGATATACGATTCGGATTCTATTCTGCGCTTTTGAAGTGGAGAGGACATCTTGATGTGGTATGAGCTATAGTCTAAATTATCCTGTTGGTATACACTTGTATATCGCTTTTATTATATTCCGAACTCCTATTTACTACGCTTGATGTTTTATATCAAGACCCCGAAAACCATCACCGTAACCGGCAGGAAGAGGATCCTGGCGGTCGGTACGGAAGTGAAGAAGCTCGGTCTTGATGGCGGTGACGACGTTATCATCTACATCATGCGCCCGGAAGACGAGCTGAAGATGGATATGCTCATCGAGAAGACCGGCAGCAAGTTCTACCTGCTGTTCTCCGAGAATCCCGATCTGATCGTCGCCCGCACCCTCACCGAGGCCAAGGACATCGCCAAGGAAACGGAACACGGCGAACATATCGTCGTCGGATCCTTCACGTCCCAGGCCAAGGCACTGAGGTACAGGGGCATCCTTCAGGAGGAACTGAAGAAAGGACTCCCCTACACGGAGAAGGATATCCAGGCAAGACTGGACGTACTGCTCCAGTACGATTGAAACATCTCGAAAACACCATAGCACAACTCTATTAACGATCCAAGTCGGATGTATATGCCAAACCCATACATCATCGTCATCTCCTGCGTCACCACCGAGACAGTGATGGTCTCCTCCCCCTCGATCTTCTACAAAGCAAACGAGGTCCACCTGTTCCGTTACATCCGCGATCCCGGGACCGCCAGTGCGAAGCTCTACGAGGACCACTTCCAATCGGTCTGCAGGCAGATCCGTTCCTCCCTCCCGGAATGCCTCGTGACCGAGCACACCGACGACCCCGTCTACGACCTCCCCAGGATGGTCCGTGCCCTGAGCGTCCTCTACTCCCGGATCCGTAAAGAACACCCGGATGCCGAGGTCCACGCCAACCTGTCCTCGGGACCGAGCGAGTTCATCGCCGCCCTGGGGATCTTCGCCTTCCTCAACC
>JAFPVN010000162.1 GCA_017395275.1 Candidatus Methanomethylophilaceae archaeon
CCGTTTGCCCCTTATCGGATTCTTTTCAGGAGGTACTTTTTAAATCCATAGTACAACGTAGCATAGAGAGATGACCGACTACCTCATCGCAAGCTGTGTGTTCACCTCGGAGTTCCCGGAACTCAGCCTGCGCATACGTGAATATGCATGCTCCCATTGGGGCATGAAGATAGTGAGATGCTGTTCCCCGAAGTATAAACTGACCCATTTCACCGAGAGGATGCCCGAGGGCCCTCTCCGCGATTCCTGGACGGAGCTGCCCGATACCGCCGCGTTCGGGGAAGGCGATGCCGTTTATTCGCTGTGCCACAACTGTCTCAACATAATCGAAGAGACCGTACCCGAAGCCAGAGTACGGTCGGTATGGGAACGGATCGACGAGGATCCCGATTTCGAATATCCCGATATGACCGGTACCGTGGCTACGCTTCAGGACTGCTGGAGGTCCAGGGAGCGCACCGCAGAGCAGGATGCGGTCCGCAGGATACTGGACCGCATGAACGTGGAGTGGCGCGAGGCGGAAGAAAACCGCGGATCGACGGAATTCTGCGGTAATTCTCTGTATCGTCCGCAGCCTCCGAGGAACCCGAAGGTCGCACCGAAGCATTATCTCTACGGTGCAGAAGGGAAGTTCGTTCCGCATACCGCGGAGGAACAGGAACGGATCATGGAGGAATAGTGCTCCCGTTTCGAGACCGAGAAGGTCATCTGCTACTGCCACTACTGTCTGGAAGGTCTGCTTCTGGGAAAGAAGGACGCTGTACACCTTGCGGAACTGCTGTTCTGATCGGTTCGCGGAGTCGATAGTGGGGGCGGAATCGGGTTCACTCGATGGTTTCGTTGGTGATTCGACGATTTCCGATGGGATCGGATTGAGGGGCGATCGGACCGACCACATCATGAGGCGGCGGTACGCCTTGTACATCTGGTGATTTCCTTCAGAGGGATCCTGTCAGGGCCTTTATTATGTCCTTGTCGTTGTAAAATGGACGGATTTTAGAAAGATACTTTTCCCTCTTTAGTTCTTTCATTGATTTGGGTTTAAAAAGTAAGGATATAAAATTATCATAATCGGAGAATTTTATATCGTTAGTGCTAACTGTGAATCGCACGGAGTTGGCACATCCACACGTTCCAAGAGGATACGCGTATCGCTAACGGATTCAGAGGTCCCTGATCGCATCCTTCATGGACTTGACGTATTCCCCGACAGGTCCGGCGGAGTCCCTTCCGTGCTGGGCGACGATCTTCACGATGGCGCTGCCGACGATGGAACCGTCGGCGACGGATGCCATTGTCCTGCACTGTCCCGGGGTGGATATCCCGAAGCCGACGGCGCAGGGCGTGTCGGTGTTCTCCCTAATCACGGAGACGATCGGTGAGAGGTCGGTGGTGATGCTGTCCCTCGTCCCGGTGACACCGAGGGAGGACACGATGTAGATGAAGCCCTTGGCCTGTCTAGAGATGGCCGCGACCCTGTCCTTCGACGTAGGGGCGACCATGGACACCAGGTCCATGCCGTAGCGTTCGCATGTCTCCCTGAACTCCGCGCTCTCCTCGTAGGGGACGTCGGGAAGGATCAGACCGCTTATACCTGCTTCGCTGGCTCTTCTGCAGAACCTGTCCGTTCCGTAGTGGAACACGACGTTGGCGTAGGTCATGTACACCATGGGTACGGACACGTCCTTCCTGAGCTCCCTGGTGAACTCGAAGATGTCGTCGGTGGTGACCCCGCCGTCCAATGCGCGTTTGTCGGCCTCCATGATGACGGGCCCTTCGGCGGTGGGATCGGAGAACGGTATCCCCAATTCGATCAGGTCCGCTCCGTTCTCCACGGCCGACCTTACCACCTTGCCGGTGGTCTCTAGGTCGGGGTCCCCGCAGGTGATGAAGGCCACGAACGCCTTCCCGTGGTCGAACGCCTTCCCGATATCACTCACGGATATCCTCCCCTCTGTACCTTGCGATGGCGGCCACGTCCTTGTCCCCGCGGCCGGAAACCGTGACCACTATGATCTTTTCCTTGTCCATCTTTGGCGCCACCTTCATGGCGTAGGCGAGCGCATGCGAAGACTCTATGGCAGGGATGATGCCTTCGCATCTGGAGAGGTATTCGAACGCCTGGACGGCCTCCTCGTCCGTCACCGCGACGTACTTGGCCCTCCCGATGTCCGCCAGCCACGCATGCTCCGGCCCTATCCCGGGATAGTCCAGGCCCGCAGAGATGGAATAGACGGGGGCGATCTGCCCGAAGCCGTCCTGGCAGAAATAGGACTTCATGCCGTGGAATATACCGACGGATCCGGTGTTCATGGTGGCCGCGGTCTCCGGCGTATCT
The DNA here is from genome assembly GCA_017395275.1 of Candidatus Methanomethylophilaceae archaeon. Classification (GTDB taxonomy): domain Archaea; phylum Thermoplasmatota; class Thermoplasmata; order Methanomassiliicoccales; family Methanomethylophilaceae; genus SIG5. Next base: position 2,339 of record JAFPVN010000162.1, read on the forward strand.
ATGCCCTTCCCGGCGGCTTCTGCTCCGATGAGCTCCACCTGTTCGTCCTTGATGAAGTCGTAGAACGTCCCTATGGCGTTGGAACCGCCTCCCACGCACGCGATGAGCATGTCGGGGAGCCTGCCCTCCTTCTCCATGATCTGCTGTCTGATCTCCCTGCCGATGACGGCCTGGAAGTCGCGGACGATCGTGGGGAAGGGATGCGGACCCATGACGGATCCGAGGCAGTAGTGGGTGTCGTCTATC
>JAFPVN010000163.1 GCA_017395275.1 Candidatus Methanomethylophilaceae archaeon
TAGTACTTCCCGCCAAGATCACCCCGCAGGAAGCGGCGGCATGGTGGGACTGTCCTGCCAAGTACGACATCGAAGGCATCGATACGCCTGGTCCGGTAAAGGAGAGGAACGGCATCAAGTATCATGGGACGCAGGCAGAGGTCGTGAAGATGGATCAGATGATGAAAGCTGCCAATTCTCCGGAGGAGCTGCAGAAGATCAGGGGCGAAGGCACGGTATATTCGGCGAGGCCTCTGAAGAGAGGAGTGAAGGGCCAATATGCTCCGGGAAAGAATACGATCGATCTCGACAGGAAGACAGGATTGGATCATCAGACCATGGCACATGAGACCACACACATGGTCCGCCACAGGGTCAGGGATCCCAAGAAGGACGGTGTGCTGCTTACCGTGAACGAAGCCACCAACGTCGAGGAGTCGTGCACGGTTGCGGAACAGATGGCGAGATCGAGGGATACAGATTACACCGGATACTATTGGGATGTCCCGGTATTCGATGAGAAGACCAGGAGATGGAGAAGACCGACAGATGCCGAAGCCGTCAGGATGGCTAGGGAGGACTACATGATCCTTACATACGGACGCGGCATGCCGCTTAAAGGCAGCGAGGCGAAGAGATCTGTCGAGGAGAACTGGACCAAGACCAATATCGCAAGACTGAGGAAAGGCGGCAGCGGACGCATGGCCATATCCACCCTGGCAAATCAGGATCCGTCGTTCAGGAAGGCGGAAGCTGCGGTGATGTCCAAAGGCAGGAAACCGCCGAGTGCAACTGCGAAGAGGGGAGCTCCGAAGAAGAAGGGACAGACAACACTGTTCAGCAGGATGAGGTATAGAAATGGTAAAAAAAGATGACCATGGAATACCGATCGCATATTACAATAGACAAAGAGGATTGACTGCCAGGGAAAAAGCAATCAGAAAGAAAAGAAAGAAGAACAGAAGGGATAAGAAGAAACCAAAAAGATTCAGGATCAGGGTACTTCCGGATACGAATATATGGTCACAAAGAATCAAAAGACAGGAGACTGAGACAAAAGTAATTGAACGCACAGATTACTATGAAACGCTAATCTACAGCGGATATGTAGATGAAGAATTATCTCATGTCAAATCAGATGATGTCAATAAGGCCAAATTCGAATCCTTCAGAAAAAAGATGAGATCGAGGATCAAAAGAGCACAGGGGCCCGTAGAGAAGTATTCTTCGATGATAAAAGGGAAGGATAAATACATACTGAGGGATGCAGAGGAATTAGGAGCGGATGTCATTGTTTCAAATGATTCTGATTTTGACTCAATAAATGGACAAATATCCTCACAGGTTATGAAACCAGAGACATATTTAACATATCTGAGAAAAAGGAATAAATATCGTAAAAACAAGTAACATGTGTCTTCATGTGAGCCGAAAGGTCAAGACAACGTACGGATCGGGGCTGGCGTTCGTTCCACCCCCATGAAGACACCTTTTATGATACTTTATGGTTGTATGTTCAGATTGTATTAAGTATGTATTAATACATTTCATCACATGGCAAAAGTGACCCAGAATGGGCGCGCCCTACAGATGATTTTACCTGCTTACGTATGTGAAACTGCAAATATCAGGGCGGGTGATGAACTGGACATGTCCTCGTACGGCGATACGATAGTGTTGAGACCTAGGACTTCTGTGACACTGCAAGATGATTCTCAGTACAGGAACACAGTTTACACGATAGGATACGAAGGTACCACGATAGAGAAATTCGTCTACAAACTCAAAGTGCACGGCATAGAACAACTTATCGATGTTAGAGAAATCCCGTTAAGTCGGAAAAAGGGTTTTTCCAAGAACTCGTTGAAGGAGCATTTGACGCAGGCAGGAATAAAATACATTCACATGCCGGAGCTGGGATCACCTTCAGATATTCGTCACAGATACAAAGAGGGAGGTTCGGAATATCAGTTCTTTATGGACTATGAAGAATACATCGATCGTGACTGCACAAAAGATGTTCAATTAATGGATGTATATGCATCCAGGAATATATCCGTACTCATGTGTTTCGAGCGTATCTATGTCCATTGTCATAGGAAGATCTTGGCAGAGAAACTTGCGGATTTCGGATATAAGGTGGTGCATTTGTGAAGAAGAAGGTCTTGGTTTTAGCTAAAGCAGAACCTGCACCTAGTAGCAAGTACGGCGCCAGTGTGTGTACAGCGGGGGTCACCGATGAAGGCGAATTCATTCGCCTGTATCCGATACCATACACCATATTCTGTGACAGTTCTACCAGGTTCAGCAAGTATGATTGGATTGAGGTCGAATGTGAGAGATCGGATACAGACAAGAGGCCGGAGAGTTACAAAGTCAAACCCGAAACCATCAGAGTGGTCGGTCATATAGGTACGGATTATAATTGGGCGGAGAGGAACAGTATCGTGCTGCCGCTATTGTCAGACGGAATTAACGAACTGAAGGCAAAAGGCGTCAGTTTGGGCCTGATAAAACCAACAAGAGTTTTGGATCTATACCGGGACAAGACAGATACTGAGGATGAGATACGTGAAGAATACAGAAAAACATTCCAGATGGTATTTGATACTGAGACTGAAAGGATGAAAAAGATTCCCGTAATCAAACCAATCGATGTACACTATTCATATAAATTTGAATGTGCAGGCGACCCATCGGTCCACGACATCATGTGTGAAGATTGGGAACTGTATCAGTCCGCTCGTTCATGGCCTCTTCACTATGGTAATGATGAGCAGGTCGTATGGGAGAAGATTCACGAGAAGTATTATGATAAGTTCACAACTGACAACGATCTCTATTTCTTCGTGGGAACACACTTTAGATTCAAGACATGGATTATAATTGGATTGTACTATCCGCCGAAGGTAAAATGGAAGCAGACAACACTGTTGAGTAAATCGGGTGGGGTCTAAAAAAAACCGCTTCCACAGTTCGCGTATTTCGCAATTTCTGGCACAGGTCCATATCGTAACTCGTCCGAGAGCAAAAATCCCGTAAAGGGCCGTTTTCGTTCGATTATGGGGAAATGGCTTATTCCTCTGTCATGGAGTCCATTTTTTCCTCAGATGAGCCGCAATTCGTTGACGGTTCCGGTGAATTTCCAAGGATCCGATCGTTCGCACGTTTAAGGTCCGCAGCTACGTCGAGTCCGAGGGGAGTGAGCTCGTAGAGGATGTACCTGCTCTTCCCCATGTGCTCGGTTTCCGTCATGAGATTCTCTTTCACCAATGAAGAGCAGCAGTTCTTAACAGAATTGTAGTTCATGCTCAATCCGGATTGTATATAGGTTGCTTTCGAAGAGCCTCCTTGCTCATAGAGAAAGACCATGATTGCAACCGCATTTGCTTTGGAAAGGGCGTTTTTTGGGTCGGACATTACACTGTTGTATTGACTACAGAGTTCTAATAGCGATTCATTACACATTAGTCATTACACATTAGTAACCTATATATCCTACATAACCACATTACAGAAATGAAAGGTATATTATGACCGTAAGAATAGTTGCATTGTGTCAGGTGACAAAGAACCACAGGATTACCCTACCACCCAAGGTGACGAAGCATCTGGATGTTGATGATTTTGATTCTATCATGATCATTCAGAACGAAAAAGGCGAATTGGTGCTCATGAAGGCGATCTGATGATGCACACTCTGAAAATCAGACCGCAATTCTTCGATTCTGTCAAGAACGGCATCAAGACCTGTGAGATACGCAGGAACGACAGGGATTTCCGTGTGGGTGACACGCTTCATCTGCGCGAATGGGAGCCGGGCACATGGGAGAAGGACAGGTACACTAACCGTTCCTGCGAGGCTGTTATCACACACATACTCACGCATGATGAACTGCCAGAAGGCATTCCGGATGGGTTTGTAGCACTGAGCATCAGGGTACTGAACAAGGCAGCTATCGAAGTCCACACAGGGGTGTGACAATATGGATCGTTACGAGGATTGCACAAACCTAGACAGGATCCTCGAGGACTACCCGGGATTGTGCGCGGCAGTGGTCCTGGATGTCGAGACCACAGGGTTGGATCCGGTCGAATATCCTTCCGGAACCAGGAATTACATCCTGCAGCTGTCGATCATATCTGCCCACAACGGTCTGAAGATCTATGACGGTTACTTCAAACCGAGGAAAAGGACCTGGCCGGAAGCGGAAGCGATCAACCACATCACATGGGACATGGTGAAGGACAGCCCCACCTTCAGGAAGGAGCTGCCGAGGATTCAGGAGATCATTTCTGACGCACGCGTGATCATCGGATACAACATCGGTTTTGACAGAGGATTCCTGGAGATTAACGGAGTCGATTTCTCGAAAACCAGGTATTGGATCGACGTCATGGAGGACTTCGCCGTATGGAACGGTGATCTCCACAGCTATCATCATTCCTTCACATGGCAGAAACTGACGAAGGCAGCCAAGGCGGCAGGATTCGATTGGAGCAGATTTCCGCCGCACAATTCCCTGAGCGATTGCATGGCTACGCTGCATGTGGCCCGCTGGCTGCAGGAACGCAACAAAACAGACGGCTGGCTCATGTACTACCCGCCATGTTATTACATCGATTACCAGGAGGAATACGGCTGCAGCGATTGCGAGCTTCATCCTTGTCTGATAAGGGGGAAGAGACGTCTTGCAACCGTAACGGGGGGAGAATGACTGTGGACTGCAGAAGGTGTACAAACTGGATGCCGGAGGCGGGGTCCTGCTACATGGGTTATCTCAATCCGATGATTGCGGAAGAATGCGAATCTTTTGAAGAAATTATGCTGCCAAAGACCTACTGGACAAAGGCACGGATGCTGAAAGCTGCCGAAATCGGAGGCCTTAACAGCGACGCTCTCGAAAAGATGGAGCTCATGAAACTGGAAGATCTCAAGAGCATATTCCTGATTAAAAAAGCGATAATAAAAACCGGTTCCGAAAAAGATCCAGCTAAGCAGAGACACACTGCCATGTATGCTCTGGATTGGAACTTTATCAACCATTATTACGGGGTTGATTGCCAATGATGGTCTACATCTGTAAAACATGTTGTGCAACCCTCCACAGGTCCCGCGATTCACGGAAGCTCCAGTGTGATGATTGCAGGAGCTCCGTGAAAATCTGCAATCTCGATCCGCTGCAGATCGCCGACAGGGAGATACCGGAATCGGAGAGGAAGGAAGTGATGGAGGTGAGAATATGAGGGACAGCATCGCTGCGGATGGAGCAGATATATATACAAACGTATGCCTATTTGTAAACATAGAGGTAACGGCCCCCGAAGGGACCGGGCTGATTACGTCAGCCGGACGTCAATGTTCCTTACGGAACATCGATGACGACCGCGAACCCATCGGTCACGATCGTCAGGCGGAAACCGAAGCTCCGACGTTCGATGAAAACATCGATGTCCTCACCTCCTGCCGGGTTGGTTCCGTGCATGCCGGGTTTAAGGCGTTCGGCATGCACGAACTGCCCAATTACCGGCATTCTGACATATGCTCCGTTCAAAAGATAAACCCATCGTATGTGGCCAACGTAACGATTAAAGGAAGCATCCGCCATCTGGATGCGAAGAAAAACAATGAGGTCGTGGGGGTTCAATTTTTTGAAGTTGGTCCTTCGAAAATCCCTCATGGCCTCTCCCCTCTTTCCTCGGCCTCTTTGTATCTGAGCACACACAGTTCTACACCATGTGCTATATTGGCAAAATCGCGCCTTTCGACTTTGTGTTGTATATATTCCATCAATTCGGGCGGCAAGGTTATTGTTATCGACACTCTCTTTCTACCCATGCACATTGATAATGTGCAAATATCTTTTAATATATGCAAATTCCTAATGTCTTTTGCACATTGTAAATGTGTAGAAGGACCAACAGATGAAAAACAACCAACCAGCGAAAGCTATGAAAGAATCCATAGAGCCAGACGTGGAAAGATGCATCTATATCGGTACAGACAACCGTCGCCGTGCTATCGCGACCATCGCTGCATATCTTCCGGAAGGGGTACCTCCGGAGACGAAGCATTTCGTGGACGTGGAGATCGGAAAGATCCTGTCGGAGATACTGGAGGATCTTACAGCGATATGGAGGTAAGAGCATGACAGAAACGATCTGCACCCTGCCCGGCGGAGAATCCGGGGCAGGTGAATGGTGCAGGGAATATTGTCCCAACTACGGTACTGGCAGATGCAGGTGGGATCCTTACTCTCACAAGATGATCGTAATGTTGCCGGAGAAGCAGACGCAGCTGGAGGTGGAGTGATGGGCAAATATTCCAACGGCAACTACTTCGGCGGGAAGATATGGATAAGGCGCGTGGTCCAGCCCTATTGCGACATATGCAAGACAACATATGAGAGCGAGTGGGAACCCGCCTATCCGATACACCTCATCTTCGCATCGATGAGAAGGAAAGGCTGGGTGCTTGGTAAGAAGTGCATCTGTCCAGATTGCAGAAAGGCGGGAAATGATAATCGGATCGGTGATGGGGCATGAACACAGATATTGCTGATAGGATAGCGAAACTCCGCGCATATGCGGAGGATCTGAAAGGTCCTCTTCCCGGATACGGTCTCGCGCTCAACAAACTGGCCGACAATCTCGAAGAAGAGCTCAGAAGGGTGGGAGCTGCATGACACTATTGACAGCAGATATCCTGGAACCTTATGTGGACAAATCTGGACAGGCCTTCATCTTCGAGGGATACGGGGACAATGCCGGAGTAATAAACAGGATATCGGCGGCTGAACTGTATCACCCGGACGCATATAACAAGGAGGAGATCGAGCTCTGTGAAGACCTGATGGCCAACAGATGGCCGCTCCCGAACCTATCCACTCTCTATAAAGAGGACATACTCTCCCTCCAGGAGATATCCACGCGCATCGTGAGATACCTCCGCAGATACATTTGGCTGAGGGATGACAGACAGTATGAACTAATTGCAAATTGGGTGATCTCCACCTACTTCCGCGAGGAATTCTATTACGCTCCGATCTTGATCTTCGACGGACTCTCCAACTGTGGGAAGACCTCCGCGATCTATGCCCTGGAGCAGATTGTGTACAGGGGGGAGAGATTCGACAGTGCCAGCGCGGCCGCGATCGCAAGAGAGATCGAGGATTACCATCCGACGATGCTGTTGGACGAGATATTGGATGCTCTGAACAGCGACAGGGGATTGGATCTGTTCACGATGCTTCGTTCCGTATTCAGCAAGGACGGGTCGTGGATCCGTGCGGACCCGAAAGGCCGCAAGAACTACCGGTACAAGACCTTCTCGCATGTCGCCCTCAGCATACGCGGCGATGCACTTCCAGACGATATATACAACCGCGCCATCAGGATCAACATGACGGCAGCTCCGCTGCATGTGTCCCTGAAGAGCATTCTGACCTGGAGGGAGGACGACAGCGGCAAGCCGGAAAGTCCGGACACCATCCGCGACGCACTGTATAAACTTCGCATCTGGCACATCATGTATGGGGAGTTGGATCCGAACGGCACAGGCCCAATCGAGAATTGGCAGATGTGCAGGACGCGCACAGAGGAGCATATGACACGCAAGACCAATACCGGTCAATGGATGTACGCCTACATCAACGACATGCCTGCGGATTCGCCCGAGATCAGGGACAGGAACCGCAACATAGCCAGCACATTATATTCCGTAGCTGTCGCCACGAACAGCGAGAAAGACACGATCGAATTGATCATCGAGAACAGCGCGGCTCAGAGGGAGACTGTCCTGGATACGCCGGAGGCCCTGACATTCATCTCTATGCTGGAGCTCATAGACGAGAACTGGGAAAGAATACGTCCGCTCCATCACAATATGAGCAGAGCCTCCTTCCTGATCGTTGCGGATGAAATATCTACCACGGATATAGCACAGCGTTACAACGACATACTTCTGGAGCAGGGCAATGCCGGAAGGGAGCCGGTATCTACGAAGACGATCACCGCGAAGCTCAACGCGATGGGATTCAAATATTCTCGGGAAGGGGGACACGGCGGGAACAAATCTTGGCTGATGCCTGAAGATAAGTTCTTCATCCCACTTTTTGTGAGATTTTTGAAATATTATGCACCATCGAGGTACGAGGACTATGCCGTTCTAGTTAACAAAAATGATGTTAACTTTAACTTAACGAACATAATGTGATATGTGCCAGATGTAAGAGTTAGTTAACAAAGTAACAAAATTCGCAGGGTGCAAGAGTATAATGGA
>JAFPVN010000164.1 GCA_017395275.1 Candidatus Methanomethylophilaceae archaeon
GCAGTTTACCATGTTTCACCGCTGTCCCGTTGACGGCACACTCTTACGATTGTCCCGTCTAACGGAACATTCGTAGCATCGAACGTCAGAGCCAAGAGGGCACGCCCGAGGGCGGAGATCTTCGGCTCTCCATGTTATCTTTTTGTGTTCGCAAGTCCCGGTTGGGTCTCGCGCATTACCCCCTTACACACGACTGGTATATAACGGTTATGGTCTCGGCCATACGGAGGACAATGAAGCGTCCGGACGCTCAGTATCTTCTGACGACACCGCACCTGCAGCCCGAATCGTACTCGTCCTTGGTGAGCTGGGTCCAGTCCCCGAGGACATCGTGCACCCAGCTGTCGTCCATACGCTGCGATTCGAACTCAGTCATGGAGATCACGTACGCCAGTTCCCTGGTGCTCGCGCCGCATTTGACGGCCGCGTGGAAGTGCGACCTGACGGCGATCGGGCTCCTGGAACGGATGGCCAATGCGAATGCGATGAGATGGTAGGTCTTGTCGTCGAAGGGACGCTTCATCTCCATGGCGGACTCGACCTCGTCCATGGCCTCCGAGAACTCCGGGAAATACTCCTCTGTGAACTTCATTTTCATTCCTCAACGTTCTTAATAATATAGAAGGGACACCTGTGCCCGATGCACTCCCTGTTGTCGTCCGACCTCGTGCATCCGTAAGCGGACGGGTGCAATACGATACCGAACTCCCTCTCCAGGAATGCGCATGCGGTCTGTATGGACAGTACCGCATTCCTCTTGCAGCACCTCGGTCCTCCCACATCGGCTATCCGTGCGAGCGATTCGGACGTCAATCTGTTGCACTGCGCCCACCTCTTACCCTTGGATATGGGATTGGTGCGGGTAACCACGCTCAGGAACAGCCCCGTGCCGACGGCGGAACCGCAGGTCCCCCAGTATCCGCAGATCATCTCCGGCACCTCCGATGCCCTCTCCGCAGCCTCATTGAGATACGACCTGAGGTCGAAATCCCTCACGACGCTCCAATAGGCCGTGACCAGGACCATCGGCACGATGATGTGGTGCATACGGCTGTGCATGGGCACCTCGGGGTCGCGGATGAGCATCCTGAACAGTTTCACGGGATCGTCGGTGGCATTCTCCACGCACACATCCACGAAACGCTGGTACACCGTATCCGCAGCCATCGGTATAGCAAGGACAATCACTCTAAAATATATGGCGATGCAATCCGCAGACCATGAAATACCTGGTACTGACCGACCTGCACGGCAAGAGATCCGCAATGGATTGGATCAACCCCCTGATCAAGAACGAGGGCATCGACTGCGTACTGTTCCTGGGCGACGCCGTGGAACTCCCGACCGCACCCGAGGAGTCGATCAAGATGATCGGCATGATCGAGTGCAAGCGCATACTCGCCATCCCCGGGAACATAGACTCCCCGGACATGATAGGCATGATCGATCAGGTGGCGGAGAACATGCACGGCAAGGGCAAGCAGGTAGGGGACGTGTACATCGCCGGTTTCGGCGGTAGCAACCCCACCATCTTCGACACCCCCTGCGAGTTCCAGGAGGATGCCATCTCCGAAGCGCTGGAGAAGGTCTCGAAGGAGGGCATGGTCCTGATGGTCCACGCGCCCGCATACGGCATCAACGACCAGATTCCCTCAGGACTCAGCGTCGGGAGCAAGGCCATACTGGACATCTGCAAGAAGTACCGTCCCAAGGTCGTCCTCTCGGGCCACATCCACGAGGCCTTCGGAAGACAGGACATCGACGGCACCATCTACGTGAACCCGGGTCCGGCCAAGGACGGACGCGCCGCCATCATGACCGTCGACGGCGGGAAGATAGACGTGCGCCTGCTCGGACCCACCGATTGACGGGATAGTTTTAAATATAAAACCATAAATTGGGGAAGTTGAGTAATCATGGCACTTTGGCAGGGAAAACCCAACAAGAAATCCACCGGCGGAAGGCTGGTTCCCAGCAAGGGAAAGAGGAAGTTCGAGATCGGCAGAGAGAAGCAGTACACCAAGCTCGGAACACAGAGCCTGAAGCAGTACCGCACCTGCGGAGGAAATGTCAAGGTAGGAATGCTCGCAGCAGAGTTCGCGAACGTCGTTGACAAGAAGACCAACACCGTCAAGAAGGTCAAGATCACAAATGTCAAGACGAACCCGGCAGACCCCAACTACGTCCAGCGTAACATCATCAACAAGGGTGCTACCATCGAGACGGAGCTCGGAACTGCCATCGTTACATCCAGGCCCGGCCAGGATGGAGCGGTCAACGCGGTCCTGATTGCCTGAGTGTCCAAACCTTTTCAACCCACTTCCCCCTTTCTGATAGCATGGCATACGACGACGACAACGCTATCGTCCTGTGGCCCGAGTATTTCGACAGGAACAGGACGCGTTCCCAGGGGAGGAGACTCCCGGTCCAGCTGTGCGTAGACAAACCTGATCTGGACATCATCGCTAAAGGCGCGATGATCCTCGATCTCGAATTCAAGATCTTCGAGGACAAGTCCTATCCCGCGGACTGGGCCGCACATGCCGGCTGCGTCCGCGTCGAAAAAGGGAAGATCTCCAAGAGCGAACTGCTCAGGGAGATCGGAAAGACCCTTGTTGCCAACAGCTGACTGCTGGCACATTTTGTAAGATGTTAAAGCTGCGGATGACCGCAGCGTTTTTCCGCTTCAGCGTATGAAGTGGGTGGGTGTCCACGGCTCCTTCTCGGGAAGACCATACTTCTCCTTGCCCAGAGCGATGGATTTGATCAGGAAGGACATGTTCCTGGCGAGGACGCGCATGGTCTGGAGACCCTCGGCGTCCTGCTCCGCATCGCCCTTCTCCCTCCCGTGCACGCTGTTCCAGTACTGGCTGGATGCGACGGGCATCCCCGCGATGGTGAAGTACTTGTTCAGCTGGTCGAATGTAGCGGAACACCCTCCGCGCCTGGCGACCGCAACGCTGGCCCCCACCTTCATGGTCTTGTCGAATCCCGAACTGTAGAACAGCCTGTCGAGGAACGCCACCAGCGTACCGTTGGCCGATGCGTAGTACACGGGAGACGCCGCCACGAGTCCGTCGGCATCCTTGAACTTGGCCGCGACCTCGTTCACGATGTCGTCGAACACGCACTTGCCGTTCTTCTTGCAGGAACCGCATGCGACGCATCCCCTGATCTCCATGTTCCCGATCTGGATGATCTCAGTCTCGATGCCTTCGGCCTTGAACACCTTCTCCATCTCTCCGAGAGCGATGGATGTGTTCCCGTTCTTCCTGGGGCTTCCGTTGAGCATAATGACCTTCATAACTATCTCCGACAGGGTATCTGTCGGGTCGGATAAAGGATTTGGTGTCGATAGGGTCATTATATTGAACATCGATTACGGTCCCATGATCACCGCTCTCGAATCGCGTATCCTCGATGCGAATTCGGAATCCATGGGAGTCAGCGTTGAGACGCTGATGAGGAATGCAGGTCTGGCACTTGCGGAGTTCGTCGGGAAGGAGGCGAAAGGCAGGATACTGTTCATCTGCGGGAGCGGGAACAACGGCGGCGACGGTTACGCCGCATACATGTCCCTAAAGGACAGATCGGACGTCTGCGCCTTCAGGGAACCGAAGTCCCCGTTGTGCAGGAAGATGGCCAAGGATATCAGAACGATACCTTACGGGGATCTGAATCTGAACGGTTACGATGTCATCGTGGACTGCGTACTGGGTACCGGACCGTCGGGACAGCTGAGACAGGAATATCTGGATTACATAGACCGCCTGAATTCCTCCGGGAAGAAGATAATCTCGTGCGACGTGCCGACCGGATTCGGCACGGATACCATGGTCAGACCGTATGCGACGATCACATTCCACGATGTCAAGAATGGGATGGGAGCGGAATGCGGCATAATCGGAATCAGGGACATCGGCATCCCGCCGGAGGCATCGCTTGTCGTTGGGAAGGGTGATTTCCTGAGATATCCCGTCCCAAAGGATGACAGCCACAAGGGGCAGAACGGCAGGCTCCTGATCGTAGGCGGAGGCCCGTACGTAGGCGCACCGATCATGGCGGCGATGGCGTCGCTGAGGGCGGGGGTGGATCTCGTGACCGTGATGTCCCCGAAAGGCAGTTTCCTCCCCATAGCATCGTACTCGCCCGCATACATGGTGAGATGCCTGAGCGGCCAAACGCTGTGCATGGACGATGTCGACGTGATAATCGAGGCATCGAAGAAGGCTGATGCGGTACTGATCGGCCCGGGTCTCGGGACCTCGCCGGAGACGGCGGAGGCCGTAAGGGTGATCACAGCCAAAATCGATGTGCCAGCAGTCATAGATGCGGACGGTATAACCTGTATCTCCGGAGCGATCCCGAAGGATAAGCACATGGTGTTCACGCCGCATGCGGCGGAACTAGCCCGCCTCACGGGAAGGAAGGACCCAGGCGACGGAGAGGTATCCTCCTTCTGTAGAGAGAACGGATGCGTCATCCTGCGCAAGGGACGTGTCGATTCGATCTACGACGGCAAGAGGGTCCGCGAGAACAGGACCGGTTCTCCCGGGATGACCGTCGGAGGGACGGGGGACGTCCTCGCCGGCACAGTGGCGGGACTCATGGCCAAGGGCATGTCCGGATTCGATGCCGCATGCCTCGGTGCCCACATATGCGGCCTCGCAGGCGAATTCGCCTACGGGGTGCACTCCTACGGCATGAACGCGACGGATGTCATCGACGGGATCGGACGGGTCCTGAAGGAAGGTCTCGAATGACCGAAATCCAGCCGGTGCACGGGATACCTGCCCTCCGCGTGGGCACCACCCTGGTGATAGCCGACCTCCATATCGGATTGGAGGCGCAGCTGGTCAGCAAGGGGTTCCATATCACATCCAGGACGGAGGACATGTTCGATGCCATCATGGCGGCATCGGACGGATGCAACAAGCTCATAGTCCTCGGGGATGTGAAGAACAGCGTCCCCGGCTCCAGCAAGCAGGAGTACCGCGAGATACCCGACTTCTTCTGCAGACTGTCGGAGCATTTCAACTCGGTGACGGTCGTCAGGGGCAACCACGATACCAACATCGAGGAGTACCTCCCTCCTGAGATACGCACGGCCCCCGCATCCGGCCTCAGGATAGACGACGTGGGATTCATTCACGGCCATACCTGGCCTTCGGCCGTGGTCATGGGATGCAAGACCCTGGTCCTGGCCCACAACCACCCCGCGATGTACTTCGTGGACGGGGTCAAGAAGCAGACCGCAGAGCCCTGCTGGCTCAGGGGCAGGTTCGTCTCCGGCGGCGATAAGTACGACAGGTATCCGGAATCGTTCATAGTGGTGCCGGCGTTCAACCGCATACTGGGCGGATCGCCGGTGAACGCGGAGAACGGGGAGTTCCTCGGTCCGCTGATGAAACCGGAGTTCATGGACCTGGACAACGCGGGCATCTATCTCCTGGACGGGATCTACCTCGGCAGGAGGAAGGACAACCTGGTGAAATGCCGCCTCAGCTCCCGCTACAACAGGGACTGAAAGCACAGTGCCAGCATATTGTTTTTGAAATTGAAAAAGAAAAATGTTAAAGGGGGCTTTCGCCCCCTGTTTTCACATCAGTCGCGGGAGATGGTCTCGATGACCTTTCCGTCCCTGTTCTTGATGACCGCGGTCAGAGGCATCTTTCCGGGCAGGCTGTGGGTTGCACAGGAGTTGCACGGGTCATATGCCCTGAAGGCCATCTCGACCATGTTCAGGAGACCGGGGGAGACCTCGAAGTTGTGGATCAGACCCTTCGCGGCGTTCCTGACATCGATGTTCATGGAACCGTTGTTGTTGGTTGTACCGACAACCAGGTTGCATGCGGTGACGATGCCGTTCTCGTCGCAGGTGTAGTCGTGCGTGAGGGTTCCTCTGGGGGCCTCGACGCATCCGACTCCGCGTCCTCCGGGGACGAGGTCGGTCTGCTTGATGTCTCCGTTGAGCAGGTCTGCGTGCTGAGCGTCCTCGAGGGTCTTCTCAGCGGCGTAGAGCAGCTCGATGACTCTTGCCCAGTGGGTCGCCAGGGTGAAGTGGACGGGTCCCTCGATTCCGAGGTCCTTGAAGAATCCACGGTACTCCATGAGCGCGTCGTGGGCGAGCGGGGTGGAGATGTCCTTACAGACGTTGAGCCTGGACAGGGGGGTAGCTCTGTAGATACCGCTGTCGGGGCCCGCGTACAGTCCCTTGTATCCGATCTTCTTCAGGTAGGGGAACTTCTCGTAGGACCAGGGCTCGGCTGCCTCGGCGATGTTGTCGAGGTAGTCGTAGGGGTCGTACTTGGCGAACTCGTTACCCTTCTGGTCGACGACCTTGACGGGTCCGTCGTGGAACTCGAGGTTGTCGTCCTTGTTGACCAGTCCCATGTAGTAGGACTCCTGGTAGTACAGGTCGGGGTTCTTGATGATGTTGACGTAGTCCTCGTTGGACAGTACGACATCCTTCAGGACCTGCATCGAGGTCTGGGCGAACTTCACGAGCTGCTCCGCATATCCGACGATCTCCTTCTGCTCGGCGGCGTTGATTGCCTTGGTCACTCCGCCGGGAACTCCCATGACGGGGTGGGTTGCCTTTCCACCGATGATTGCCTGAATCCTCTGTGCCTGGGACCTTGCCCTGAGGACTGCTCCTCCGAGCTCGAGTCCGACACGTCCGACGACTCCCAGGACGTTCCTCTCCGCGGCGGGTGCTGCGGGTCCGCACACGAAGTCGGGCGCTGCCAGTGCGTAGAAGTGCGCGATGTGGCTGTGCACGAAGTGTGCGTGGTAGAACAGGTCCCTGATCAGGAACGCGGTCGGGGTCGGCTTTGCGTTGAAACATCCGTCGATTGCCTTGGTGGAGGCGAGGTGGTGTGCACCGGGGCAGACACCGCAGAGCCTTGCAGTGATCTGGTTGAGCTCTGTTACCTTCCTGCCGATGCAGAACCTCTCGAATCCCCTGAGCTCGGGAACCTGCCAGTAGGTGTTCTCGACGTTTCCGTTGTCATCAAGGAAGATCTCGATCTTTCCGTGTCCCTCGAGACGGGTGATCGGGTCGATCAGGATCCTCTTGGTGTCTACTTTCTTCTTCTCATCCCAAATGATAGGTGCGGCCATGTCACTGACCTCCTTCTTTGACTGACCTTGCGATCAGTGCCTTAGACATCGTGTAGGCATAGAAGTATCCGAGCGGATCCTTGATGCTCGACATGATGTCGATAATCTTGTCCTCTTTGCATGTGGGGTCCTCTTCAAGGATGGGGAACAGCGATGCGACTGCGGTGAAGACCGATGCACCGTGCTCTGTGACCTTGTCAGTGGGTCCGTAGCATCCGCGGCAGGGCTGGCCGACACGGGTACACTTGGCACCGCATCCGCCGACGGTCGCGGCTCCGAGACACAGGATTCCCTGGTCCATCAGACACTTGTCGGGATCGATGTTGACCTGATAGGGCTCCTTGATCTCGTCGAGTCTCTTGTTCTCCTTGTGCCTGGGGCACTCCTCGCAGAGGGTCCTCTTGGTGACTCCGATGTGGGTTCCCTTCGGGGGCAGCGCAACGCCCTTGTAGACGAATGCGACGACCGCGTCGAGGAGCTGTCCGAGGGTCTCCTGGGTAGGGGGGCATCCGGGGACGTAGTAGTCCACGTCGATGACCTGGTCCAGGCTCTTTACCCTGTTGTAGAGAGTGGGGAGGGTCAGGTGTCCCTCGGGGACGTCGATCTCGGTCTGGGGCACGTGGGGCTTGTCGGGGTACGCCTCGCAGAATGCCTTGGAGGTGGGCGTCTGGTTGTAGACGTAGTCCAGGACCTCCTTGGATCCGCCGGGGATCAGGTTGGCCAGGGCGGGGGTTCCGCCGAAGCAGGCGCAGGAACCATAGGCGACGACGAGCTGGGACTTCTGCCTGAGCAGCCTGACCATGTGCTCGTTCTCCGCGTTCCTCACTGCACCGTTGATGAGCGAGACGGTGATAGAACCGTCCTCCATCTCCTCGATGTCCTTCTCCTTTCCGTCAGCTGCGACAGGCCACATGACAATGTCTGCCATCGCGCCGACGTTCAGGACCTTCTCATCGGAATCCAGAACGGAAACGTCGCATCCACCGCATGCTGCTGCCCAGTAGATTGCGAGCTTGATCTTTCCGCCCTCGGGTGCTCCGAGACCGGGAACGTATCCGGGGATGGGCTGGTTGGCGTCGGTCTCAGCGTAGATCGATCCGCCCATGCTGGATGCTCCGGCCGCCGCGGGTGCGGCTGCGGGTGCTGCCGCGGGTGCGGCGTCCTTCTTCTTGTCTTTCTTCTTGAATAGGTTGCTGAAGAATCCCATCTTACTCATCTCCCTTTACGAGCGGGGTGGGTCCGAGCGCCTTGATGGTGTCGACGAACTCACAAATGGTCTTCTGGAACTTCTCTCCCTCGGAAGCGGAAACCCACTCGAGTTTCAGCCTTCTGGGGTCGAATCCGTACTGCTCGAGAACCATCCTCAGGAGGGCGATTCTCCTTCTTGCCCTGTAGTTACCGCCGATGTAGTGGCAGTCTGCGGGGTGGCATCCGAGGATCATGACTCCGTCCGCTCCCTTGGAGAACGCCCTGAGGACGTGCTCGGGGTCGACACGTGCGGAGCACATGGTCCTGATGATACGGAAGTTGGTGGGCATCTGGAGCCTTGCGACTCCTGCACCGTCAGCTCCCGCGTAGGAACACCAGTTGCAGCAGAACGTTACGATTCTGGGCTCGAAGTCTGCCATTCACTCGCCTCCCACGGGGTAGTCGAGGCAGGCATCGATCTCTGCCTGGATCTGGATGTTCTTGAATCCCTTCTGCTCCATAGCTCCGGACGGGCATGCTGCGACACAGCATCCGCATCCCTTACAGAGACCTGCGTTGACGTTGGACTTCAGTTTACCGTCCTTGGAGACGATGGTGATTGCCTTGTACTCGCAGCATCCCTCGCACACTCCGCATCCGTCGCAGTAGTCCTCGTTGACTGAAGCGACGATACCCTCGGAGGTGAGGAACTTCTTGGAGATGATGGTCAGGGCCCTGGAGGCTGCTCCGGATCCCTGTGCGATACACTCGTCCATGTGCTTGGGCCAGTGGGCGAGTCCTGCTACGTAGACACCCTCGGTCGCGAAGTCGACGGGCCTGAGCTTCTGGTGAGCCTCGAAGTAGAATCCGTCCTTGGAGATCGGGACCTTCACCATCTTGGCGAGCTCCTCCTTCTCCTCGCGTGCGGGTGCGATACCGTTGCTCAGAACGACACAGTCAACGGGGACGGAGACGTCGGCGCCGAGAGTGAGGTCGAACGCGGTAACGGTGTTGCCGTCGTATGCGGGCAGGGGTGCCTCCTCGTCGTACCTGAGGAACCTGACTCCGACCTCGGATGCCTTCCTGTACATCTCCTCGCGGAATCCGTAGGTCCTGATGTCCTTGTGGAAGATGGTGACGTTGGCGGTGGGGTCTGCGAGCTTGATCTGGATCGCGTTCCTCAGAGCGGTGGTACAGCAGACACGTGAGCAGTATCCGACGGACTCGTTCCTGGAACCGACGCACTGGATGAATGCGACGTTCTTTTTGTTGAACTTGCCGTCCGCGATCGCCTGCTCGCACTCGAGTCCGGTCATGACCTTCGCGTCAGAGCCGTAGTTGTACTCGGTGGGCTTGTATGCGGGTGCACCGACTGCGAAGATGACTGCTCCGACAGGCTCGTCGGTTCCGTCCTCGAGCTGGAGGTTGAAGTTTCCGACGAATCCGGGGATGTCCTTGACCTTTGCGTTGAGGTGGACCTTGATCAGGTTGTTGGAGTTGACCTTGTCGATGAGGCCCTTGACGAACTCGAGGGTGTCGACACCGTTCTCCTTGTGCCTGAAGTTGAGCGCCTGTCCTCCCAGCTGTCCCTCCCTCTCGACGAGGTGGACCTCGAATCCCTGTGCGGCGATGTCGAGTGCGGTGGTCATACCGGTGATACCTCCACCGATGACTGCTGCCTTCTGGGTGACGGGGATCTTTGCTCCCTCGAGAGGCTCGAGGAGGCATGCCTTTGCGATTGCCATCCTGACGAGGTCCTTTGCCTTCTTGGTTGCGGCTTCGGGCTCGTGCATGTGGATCCAGGAACACTGGTCACGGATGTTGGCCATGTTGAAGAGGTACTGGTTGAGTCCTCCCTCACGGCATGCGATCCTGAACAGGGGCTCGTGGGTCCTGGGTGTGCATGATGCGACGACTACACGGTTGAGGTCGTGCTCCTTGATTGCGGCGGAGATGGCCTGGAGGGTGTCCTGTGCGCATGCGTACATCGTCTTGGTCGCGTAGACCACGTGCGGCAGGGTGCCGGCGTATGCTGCAACGGAGGGGACGTCTACTGTGGCACCGATGTTGATACCGCACTCGCAGACCCAGACACCCACACGGGGCTCCTTGCCTGCAACGTCCTTCTCTGCGGGGTACTGCTTGGGGGCGCAGGGCTCGAAGTTCTCATCGACGATGTATGCTCCGGCCTTTGCGGATGCTCCCGAAGACTCGGCGACGGTGGTCGGGATGTCCTTGGGTGCGGAGAATGCTCCGGACACGAGGATACCGGGCCTGGTGGTCTCGAGGGGCTTGAATACCGAGGTCTCACAGAATCCGTACTCGTTGAGTCCGATTCCGAGGACTTTGGCGAGTTCCTCAGCTCCCTCCGGCGGGTTGAGTCCGATGGAGAGAACGACGAGGTCGTACTCTGCGGAAGTTCCGTTTCCGTCCTTGTCGGTGTAGTTGATGGTGAGCTTCTTGGTCTCGGGGTCCTCCTCGACGTTGGAGACACGGGCTCCCCTGTGCATGATGATTCCGTACTGGCCCTGGGCCCTCTTGATGTAGGCCTCGAACTCCTTTCCGTAGGACCTGATGTCCATGAAGAAGATGTCCTCCTGGACCTGTGCGTGCTCCTTGGTGATGATTGCCTGCTTGGTCGCGTACATACAGCAGACGGACGAGCAGTACTTCTTCCAGTTCTTCTTCTCGGACCTGGATCCGCAGCACTGGATGAATGCGATCTTCTGGGGTGCCTCACCGTTGGACGGGCACTTGATGTGTCCGTGGTCAGGACCGGATGCGCACATCATCCTCTCGTACTCCATGGAGGTGACGACGTTGTCGTATCTGCCGTATCCGTACTCGGTCGCATAGCCTGCGTCCCAGAGCTGGAATCCGACGGCGGCGATGATGGATCCTACCTCGAGGACCTCTTCCTCCTCCTTGTCGGCGTAGTTGATTGCTCCCTTCTTACAGGTCTTCTCACAGATTCCGCACTTGCCGTTGAGAATCATCTTACAGTAGTTGGGGTCGATGAGAGCGACCCTGGGAACTGCCTGTGCGTGAGGGATGTAAATTGCCTTCCTGGTGGTGAGTCCGTACTCGAACTGGTCGGGGATGTTCTTGGTGGGACACTTAGCGACACAGTCACCGCAGCCGGTACACTCTTTGAGCTTGACGTACCTGGGCTTCTTCTTGACCGTGACCTTAAAGTCTCCAGCCTCTCCGTCGACCTTAACAACCTCTGAGTAGGACATGACCGTGATGTTGGGGTGACCCGCACAGTCTGCCATCTTAGGGGAGAGGATACAAGCGGAACAGTCATTCGTAGGGAAAGTCTTGTCGAGACGGCACATCTTTCCACCGATTGTGGGGTCTTTCTCCACAAGGTAGACATGGATATCCCTGTCTGCAAGATCCAACGAAGCCTGGATACCTGCGATTCCTCCACCGATAACCAATGCTGATTTAGTCATTCTTTTACCTCCTTCATATAATAATATGTTGGAACGGTTCGGAGGATGGCGTGATATATTAAAACCATTTCTACATCACGTTTATATAAGATGGGGTCGTTTATTATACTCTCAATTCTGATTTTCGTTCGTTTGACCGACAGTTTTTTTAGGTGACTTTAAAAACAGACAGGCCAGACATACGATTAAGTAGTGTTAAATGTATTTATTGTTTGAGATAATGCTACCACACATATTGTAATATTCGCAGATATATTTCGTAATTAACCGAAATAATTTTCCCGTCGCATCGGAACGTTTGACACACCGTGTTTATAACCTCTCCTGACGATATGCACATATGGACCCGATCTACCGCACAGTGATCGCAATCAGCCTCGTCATCACGGCGGCAGCGGCGGCGATCGCGCTGTACCGCCTGTACAGATCCACCATGGATGAAGAGAGGGCACTGGGGAACAAGAAGTCCGCTTACACCACCGCCGACTACCGTGCAGATCAGAGGTGCGAGATATGCTTCGACGACATCGGCGACGAACCCGTATCACAGTGCGGCAAGTGCGGGAAGACGTTCCATCTCTCATGCGCCGAACCCACCGGGGAATGCCCGTACTGCGGCACCCGCTTCGAGGACTTCCTGCCACCGAGACTGGCCCGTCACGTGACATGTCCCAGATGCGGAAATGCGATGAACGGGAACATATGCTCCTGCGGCACCGTGATACCCGATGCGGACGGCTCGTTCGTATGCAGGTGCGGGGAAAGGGTATCGGCGGGAGAGTGGATGTGCCGCAGGTGCGGGAGGACGTTCAGGACCGAGATGTCCTCCGTCAAGAAACAGTATATACCCAACGAATGATGGTGGTCCGATGGTCGTCAAATCCAAGAGGGGCAGGCGCAGATACATAGCGTTCACGGTCAGCGAGGGACTCACCAAGGAGTCCCTGGCCGGCAAACTGGCCGCCTTCGCCGGCGAGAATCCCCCCAAGGTCATCCAATGCGCCGAGGGATGGTGCATCCTGAGGTGTTCCCCGCAGGAGAGGGACCGCACCGTGGAATTGATGTCCGCCGCGGATCCGGAATCCAAGTCCCTCCGCACATCTGGTACTTTGATTACCCTCAGGCGCAGATACCCCCGTCTGATGGAGACCAGACCTCCCTCCCGCAGGAAGGGGCGTGCGTAAACTTTCTTATAATAGGTTATCATACGCGCACCCGTAAGGAGTACGAACTATGCAACCAGGACAAATGGCTTATGACAGGGGAATCACAGTTTTCTCCCCTGACGGAAGACTCTTCCAGGTAGAGTATGCCCGCGAAGCGGTCAAGAAGGGAACCACCACGATCGGACTCAAGTTCAAGGACGGTGTCATCCTCATCGTTGACAAGCGCGTCTCGAGCAAGCTCGTGGAGCCCAAGTCCATCGAGAAGATCTACGACATCGACAAGTACATCGGATGCGCAACGTCCGGTCTGGTCGCCGATGCGAGGATCCTCGTCGACGAGGCGAGAAAGAACGCTCAGATCCACAAGGTCACCTACAACGAGAACATCACCGTCGAGGCGCTCGTCAAGAAGATCTGCGACCTCAAACAGAACTATACCCAGTACGGCGGGGCACGCCCCTTCGGTACCGCCCTCCTGATGGCGGGAGTCGACGACCTCGGCTGCCACCTCTTCGAGACGGACCCCTCGGGAGCCCTCAGCGCATACAAGGCGGACAGCATCGGTTCCGGCCGTCCCGCTGTCCTCGACGTGTTCGAGAAGGAGTTCACCGACGGCATGTCCTACGAGGACGCCATGCTCCTCGGACTCAAGGCACTCAAGGCGGCGATCGAGGACACCCCCTCCGCGGCTACCGTGGAGATAGGAGTGGTCAAGATCGACGAACCCTTCAGAAGACTCTCCGAAGAGGAAGTCGCGAAGTTCATCGAAAAGCTCTGAGTAACATGGTCAATCTGGACGATGCGATAGTTGCCCGTCTCGAGACGTACGGAGAGACGTTCGAGATCCTCCTGGACCCTGCCGCGATGAACCTCATCAAGGCAGGCAAGGAGATCGACCTGCTGGAATACCTGGCGGTGGAGGATGTGTTCAACAACGCCAGGAAGGGCACCCGCCCCACCGAGGAGATGATCGCCAAGGCGTTCGGCACCTCGGATATCAAGGAGATAGCGCAGAAGATAATCTCCAAGGGAGAGGTGCAGATCACCGCGGAGCAGAGGAAGGAGATGCTCCAGGCGAAGAAGAAGCAGATCGTGGCATACATCGCGGCCAACGCCATCAACCCCCAGACCAAACTCCCCCATCCCCCGCTCAGGATAGAGCTGGCACTGGATGAGGCGAAGTTCCACACCGACCCCTTCAAGCCCGTGGACAAGCAGGTCGAGGAGGCCATGCACCTCCTCAGGCCGATCCTGCCCATCAGGTTCGAGAAGACCAAGGTGGCGGTGCGCCTGAAGGGCGACGACTACGGCAGATGCTACGACGACCTTATCCACTTCGGTATCGTGGAGAAGGAGGAGTGGCAGGCCGACGGCTCGTGGATAGGTCTCATGGAGATACCCGCCGGATTGATCACGGAACTGACCAGCAAGCTGAACAGCAAGACCAAGGGCAACGCCGCGGTCAAGGCTATCCAGTAATCCAACATAACATTCGAGAGTGATAAAATGGAAAGAAGAAACGCCAAGCCCAAGCGCGAACTCGTGCTTCCCGGCGACCTGCTCGATTCAACCGGAGCGAAGGTCGGGGAGTACGCCTACGAGAGGGATGGCAACGTATACGCCGCCGTTCTGGGGATCAAGAACGTGACCCCCGCCGGCGTCGGAGTAATCCCCCTCCACGGACAGTACATGCCCGTCGCAGGGGATCTCGTGATCGGAACGATAAACGACATAGGACCGTCCAACTGGATGGTCGACATCAACGCGCCCTACCCCGCGCCGCTCCACGTGAGCGAGGTGCCGTGGAAGGTCGAGTTCGGGGACACCTCCAGATTCCTCAACATAGGGGACGTCGTGCTCCTCAAGGTCCTTTCCGTGGACGAGAGCAAGAAGATACAGGTCACGATGAACGACGCGGGACTCAGGAAGATCGAGGGCGGAATGCTCGTGGAGATCTCCCACACCAAGGTCTCGAGGGTGATCGGAAAGAGCGGATCCATGATCCAGATGCTCAAGAACATGTCCGACTGCCGCATAACCGTCGGTCAGAACGGAAGGATCTGGATCGACGGAGAGGGCGAGAGCGCCGAAGCGGTGGCGGATGCTATCAAGATGATCGAGGAGGAGGCGCAGTCGCACAACCTCACCGAGAGGATCAAAGAATTTTTGGAGAAAAGGCTCCCGGCAGAGGAGGAGTGAAAATGAGTGGACACACCGATATGGTTTTAGTTGACGATAACGGCATGAGGATCGATGGCAGGACCGCCACCGAGCACAGGCCGATCAAGATCGAGGCCGGCGTACTGAAGAATGCCGACGGATCAGCATACGTAGAGATTGGAAAGAACAAGGTGCTCGCAGCGGTCTACGGACCCAGGGAGTGCCACCCCAGACACCTGCAGGACCCCAACAAGGCGGTCATCCAGTGCAAGTACAACATGCAGGCGTTCTCGGTCAGCGACCGTAAGAGACCCGGAACCGACAGGAGGTCCATCGAGATCTCCAAGATCACCGCCGAGGCACTCGAGAACGTCGTCCTCACCGAGCTCTACCCCCGCGCGTCCATCGACGTGTACATCGAGATCCTCCAGGCGAACGCAGGTACCAGGTGCGCCGGTCTCACCGCCGCATCCGTCGCACTCGCCGACGCTGGGATCCCCATGAGGGACATCGTCCCCGCCATCGCCGCCGGTAAGGCGGACGGCCACGTCCTCCTCGACCTCAACAAGGAAGAGGACAACTACGGACAGGCGGACGTCCCCATCGCGCTCGTCCCCTCCACCGACGAGATCGTCCTCCTCCAGATGGACGGTAACATGACCAGGGAGGAGTTCGACAGGGCCATCAGCCTCGCCGTGAACGCATGCCACGAGGTCTACGACCTCCAGAAGGACGCCCTCAAGAGACGCTACGCCGTCAAGAAGGAGGAGGCTGAGTCCGATGAGTAATGAAGTCATATCACAGATCAAGCGCGACCACATCGTCAACCTCCTCGAGAAGGGGACCAGGACGGACGGACGCTCCCCCAAGGACATCAGGGAGATCCAGGTCACAACCAACTGCATAGAGTCCGCGGACGGATCCGCAAGGGTCAAGCTCGGAAACACCGAGGTCATCGCGGGAGTCAAGATCATACCCGGAACACCCTTCCCGGACACCCCCAACTCGGGAGTGCTCACCACCGGTGCCGAGCTCATCCCCATGGCGCACGCCTCGTTCGAGTCCGGTCCCCCGGGAGAGGACGCGATCGAGCTGGCACGTGTCGTCGACCGCGGAATCAGGGAGTCGGGAATGGTGGATGTCGAAGGGCTGTGCATCACCCCCGGAGAGGAGGTATGGATGTGCTTCATCGACATGTACGCACTGGACTACGACGGCAACCTGTTCGACGCATCGAACCTGGCGGCGGTCATGGCCCTCAGGACCGCGATCATACCCGGAGAGCAGTACGGCAAGGGAGAGAACAAGCCCCTGCCCATCACCTGCACGCCGATATCTGTCACGTCCTGCAAGATAGGAAATACTTTAATACTTGACCCAAATTTCGACGAGGAACACATTGCCTCGGCACGCCTGACGGTTACGACCGACGACAACGGCAACTTCAGGGCGATGCAGAAGGGCGGAAAGGGTTCGATCACTCTCGACGAACTCAGCCAGTGCCTGGATGCCGCGGTCGAGAAGGGCAAGGAAATCAGAAAGATCATCGGGTGATACCAATGTCAAAGAGAACCAACAAAGCAGGAACCTCCGGAAGGTTCGGCGCAAGGTACGGAGTCGTTATCCGCAACAGGGTAAAGACCATCGAAGCAGACCAGAGAAAATTCCACGAGTGCCCCATCTGCCACCACGTCTCTGTCAAGAGAGTAAGCTCGGGCATCTGGAACTGCAGGCACTGCGGTGCCAAGTTCGCGGCCGGATCCTACTCCCCCGAGGCGAAGAAGCAGATCTCCCAGGTCGCAGAGAACTGAATCATCTGAGAGGTGATTGGATTGTACAGATGCGGAAAATGCAACGAGCCTATCAGGGACGTCAACAGCCTCGGTCTCCAGTGCGAGAAGTGCAGGTCAAGGATCGTCTACAAGGACAGGCCCAACACGAAGAAGACGCTGAAGTCCGACTGAACGATCATGCTGAACGCGGTGCTCTGTATCGAATCCGACGATGCCGGGACCATCTCTTCCGCCCTCCGCCCGGAGGCCGGCAGGGAACTCCCGCGCACCCATGTCGAGATAGAGGACTCGGAAGGCCTCGTCACCGTCAGGATCGAGGCAGCCGACACCTCCGCCATGAGGGCTGCGCTCAACTCCTACCTCGGATGCATAAAGATTGTGGAAGACATAAACCGGATCACAGGTGATTGAATGAACAACATCAGCCCCCAGCTCCAGAACCAGATCGCGCAGTTCCAGCAGCTCCAGCAGCAGCTCCAGTCCGTGAGCACCCAGAAGCTCCAGATGAACGCGCAGATCAAGGAGATCGAGAGGACCATCGCGGAACTCGAGAAATCCACCGGGGACGTTTACAGGAACGTAGGTTCCCTCCTCATCAAGGTCGACGACAAGGAAGCCGTCAAGGCCGAGCTCGAAGAGTCCAAGGAGACCCTCGAGGTCAGGGTCAAGTCCGTCGAGCGCCAGGAGGCGGGACTCCGCGAGAAGTACAACTCCCTGCAGGAGACCATCAACAAGGCAATGGGCAAGACACAGCCCACCGCCTGATCCCAAACCCCACAGCGGCCTCACGGCCGCTTCGTTTCTATCTACTGGCACATTCTAAATAGGCGTTATACCTACACCATCCCATGGAAGGTTCGTACGCCGAAACCGTCAAGGCGCTTGAGAGCGGAAGGAAGGTCATCCTAGTCCACGGGAACGCGGACATGGATGCGATAGGGTCCGCATACGCCCTGTCCCGCGCGTTCGGGGACTGCACCATCATGGCGCCGGGAGGCATCGACCGCGTCAGCAGGATGGTCACCGAGAAGATGGACATACCCGTCACCGAGGGATGCGACATATCGTCCTTCGACAGGGTCGTGGTCGTGGACACCTCATCCCCGGAACAGCTGGCGCCGCTGACTGACGTACCGAAGGATGCGGTCATCATCGATCACCACATGCCCACGGGCAAATGGGACGGCTACATGTTCCTGTGCGACCGCACCAAGACCGCCTGCACGCAGGTCGTCCTGCGCGTCATCAGGGAGAAGGGCGTCCCCATCGACAGGGACATCGGCCTTGCCCTGGCGGGCGGGATGGTCACCGACAGCGGCCACTTCCAGTTCTCCAACCCCGAGATGCTCCGCGACTTCGCCGACGTCATGGACGAGGCGGGTCTGGACATGGACGAGGCGTTCAACTTCACCAGAATGGACATGAGCATGTCCGAGCGCATCGCCATGATGAAGTGCGTGGAGCGCTCCAGGTTCGACCGCGTGGGCGACATGATCGTCGCCGTGTCCTACGGCGGCAGCTTCGAGGCCTCCGGCTGCAGGGCGCTGCTCCAGGCCGGAGCGGACGTGGTGTTCGTCGCGTCCCAGAGGGACGATGCGTTCAGGATAAGCGCGAGGGCGACCCAAGACATGATCCGCAGGGGCATAAGCCTGGGCAACATCTTCAAGCAGATCGGTCAGGAGGTCACCGCGGACGGCGGGGGCCACGACGGGGCTGCAGGCATCTCCGGGATCGGGGACTGCGAGGCCATCCTCCACATCTGCATGCAGAGGACCATGGAGGAGTTCCGCGCGATAAAGAGAAGGGATATGCCGGCCGAGACCGGCGAATGAGTTTCAGAGCTTCCCGAGCTTCTTCAGCACGGCGATCATCGCGTCGTAGTTCTCGTGCTTCTTCTCGAAGTACTGCGCGACGGGCTCGAGGCACTTGATCAGAGCGTCTGCGGTTCCGGATTTGAGGTCCAGCGGGTGGAGCCTGGGCTTCCCGTCCTCGGTCTGGCTGAAGTAGTAATCCGTAAGCTCCTCGTAGGACTTGAAGGACACCGCATCGCCGAACTTGGGCTGGATGGTCATCTCCCCGAGGGTGGGGAAGATGATGTACTTGCAGATCATGAGAACCGGGTTGGTGTCCTCCTCTTCCTTCTCCATGGGGCAGAACG
Source organism: Candidatus Methanomethylophilaceae archaeon (assembly GCA_017395275.1). Classification (GTDB taxonomy): domain Archaea; phylum Thermoplasmatota; class Thermoplasmata; order Methanomassiliicoccales; family Methanomethylophilaceae; genus SIG5. The sequence continues at coordinate 19,046 of JAFPVN010000164.1, forward strand.
CCTTCTTCATCTTCCTCCTGATGTCCTCGGGGGAATCGTGGATGTTGATGTTGGAATCGGGCTTGCTCTTGGACATCTTGGACGCCGTGGGGTCCATCCTGTTGCCTCCGGCGAGACCGGGCAGGAGAGGGGTGTGGAGCGCGATGGGTTTCTTCCATCCGAGCTTCTCCGCCGCATCCCTGGCGAGCATGTGCGCGCGCCTCTGGTCTATTCCAGCGTAAGCGAGGTCGACGTCCATGCAGAAGATATCCGTGGCCTGGAGGATAGGGTAGAACAGCTTGGACGAATCCAGCTCCGCCTCGTCCTCGGAACGGCCCATGATGGTCATGGCCCTCTTAACCCTGGACAGGGATGTGACCTTCGCCACCTTGATGACGTTCTCCCAGTACTTGATGTCGCTGAGGACCTCGGATGCGTACTTGAACTCGACTCCCTCCCTCGGAATACCGAGTGCGAGGAAGCAGTCCTCCATGTATCTGGCACATGCGCGGATGTTCTCGAGGTCACCTCCGAGCTTGTCGTTGATGTAGGCATGCCAGTCCGCCCAGAATATGGTGACCTTAAATCCCGCTGCGATGAGGTCGCGGATCTTCGCGGCGACGAGGGCCCATCCCATGTGGACGAGTCCCGAGGGCTCGAAACCGATATATGCCTTGGGCGAGGGGTTCTTGGCCAGCAATTCCCTGAGCTCGTCCTCCGTGACGATCTCGTCGGCGTTCCTCATTACAAGTGCATATCTCTGCTCTACATCCATATGAATCGGGAGGGAATCGACTCCTCTTTAATAAGTATTATCCAGGACGCGCACGCACAGGCGAATGTGTCCCGACCGTCCGCCGGAAATCATACAAACTTAATAATGAATGAGACGATGCTGGTACATGCCATCCGATTACCCGATCGAGTTCGTGGACCTCCGCAAGGAATACGGGGCGTTCACCGCCGTGAACGGGTTGAACCTGAAGATCGAGAAGAACAGCTTCACCGGTCTTCTGGGACCCAACGGCGCAGGGAAGAGCACCTCGCTCAAGATCCTGACCAATCTCATATCAGCCACCTCGGGGGATGTGCTCATCAACGGCATCAACGTCCCCGAGAAGCCCAAGGAGGCCCTGCAGGGAGTTGGGACCGTCGTCGAGACCCCTGAGTTCTACCTCTACCTGACCCCCCGTGAGACCTTCAGGTACATGGGAAACATCTTCGGGATGTCAAAGGAGAGGATCGCTACCGAGACCGATGAGATCCTGCAGAAGGTCAAGATGACCGAATGGGCAGACAAGCGTCTCGGCACATTCTCCAAGGGGATGAGGCAGAGGATCTCTCTGGGTCTTTCGCTCATGAACAGCCCCGAGGTCATAATCCTCGACGAACCCACATCCGGTCTGGACCCCAGAGGGATGTCCGAGATGAGGGAGATCCTGAAGAACGTCCGCGACGAGAACCACGGACTGACCGTCCTGATGAGCTCCCACATGATGCACGAGGTCACCGACCTCTGCGACCGCATCGCCATGATCAACCACGGAACGCTGCTGGTCCACGACACGCTGGAGAACGTACTCGGATCGCGCAACAGCCGTCTGATGAAGGTGCGCCCGCTGGAGCCCGCCAACGAGGAGATGGTCGCCAAGCTGGCGGCCCTCGACAACATCACCAACGCGGTGATAGACGGAGAGACCATCAACCTCTCCCTCGACGGAGGGGACGAGGAGGAGGCCAGGCTGTTCGAGCAGATCGCCAACGTAGGATTCAGGATCCGCTCGGTGTCTGCCGACGAGAACGCATTGGAGGCCAAGTATCTGGACCTCATCAAGGAGTCGAGGTGATACCATGGAGATACTGTCAAAGACGGTAGAGAAGATGAGCTCGTACACCACCAACAGCGACATCAAGCAGGTGTTCGCCGTCATGGAGAACGAGATCGTGAAGTTCCTCCGCGGAAAGAAGATCTACATCTATCTGGCCATCATCGGACTGCTGATGGCCCTCGACATCGGCATCTCGCTCATGGTCGAGAACTCCGACGGAGTGAGGATGAGCATCACCCAGGACGGGGATGCCATCGCAAGGTCCCTGCTGGGCAACCTGTATCTCGTCCTGATCATCATGGCCACCCTCTTCACCGCCGGTGCCATCTGTTCCGAGTTCGAGGAGAGGACCGCGCTGATCCTGCTGACCAAGCCCATCAGGAGACCTACCATCGTATTCGGTAAGTTCCTGGCATCGTTCGCCGTAGGGTTCGCCACCATCCTCCTGTACCTGATCGTCGCGATCTTCTTCAAGGCGGTCGGCAACGGCCACATAGACGGGGACCTCTTCGCCGGGATGGGCGTGTATCTGATCTACATCATGGCCATCACGGGAGTGGCGATGCTGGTGTCCGCCTTCGCCAAGAAGTCCAGCACATCCGCCCTGCTCACGCTATTCATGCTGCTGATCCTGCCCCTGATCCTCGAGGCGATCCTCGGCATCAAGGGATTCGACACATGGTTCCTCCTCGGATCGCTCGGAGGGGCGGGCGCCGACGTCATATCGGGCGGAGGGGAGCCCCTCAGGGACATCGCGGCCATGCTCGTATGGCTGATCGTCACCATGGCGGGATCCATCGTACTGTTCAAGAAGAGACAGTTCTGAACATAACGCAAACCCCTTGCCAAACCATTTCATTTTTTTATGTGCCAGCATACGATAATGCATGATTCCGGGATGATCGGCGTACCGGTCCGTCCTGCGAACGTTATAAACGGATAGACGCAGATTACGGGATATGCTCGAGGACGTCAGGGAAAGCATCGAGAGCTCCCGGGTGATCACCAAGGGCGATTACCCCTACATAGTGACACCTCTCATGGACGGGGTACCGTCCATCGACCCGGGGACCCTGCATTCCGTCGTGGAGAGGATGATTCGCATCTCCAAGTTCGACTGCGACATCATCGTCGCCCCCGAGGCCATGGGCATACCCTACGCCACGCTCATCTCCATGAAGAAGGGCATACCGTTCACCATCATCAGGAAGAGGTCCTACGGCCTCGAGGGCGAAACGGAGATCGTGGAGACCACCGGTTACTCGACGACCAAGATGTACATCAACGGCGTGAGACCAGGCATGAAGGTCGTCGTAGTGGACGACGTCGTCAGCACGGGCGGGACGCTGAGATGCATAGTGGACGGCCTGAGGGACATGGGCGCCGTCGTGACGGAAGTTGTCCTGGCCCTCAACAAGTCCAGGGACATCTTCTCCGTCGAGGAGGAGATCGGCGTGCCGATAAGGTACGTGGCCAAGATCTGGGTGGAGAACGGGAAGCCCCGCTGCATCTGCTGATCCCCGATGCTTACTGACTAACTGTAGCATCCCCTTTATAGGTAGAATCCCGGGCCATGTATCTCCATGGACCCCGACCTGCTGCTGATGGTGCTCTACATGTGCCTCATGGGCGCCGCCATGGGCACCCTCTCGGGCCTCGTCCCGGGGATACACGTGAACACCCTGTCGATGATCCTCCTGGCATTCGGCGGACCGCTGCTGGACGCCGTGTCGGTGTTCGTGCCGTACGGTTCCGCCCCCGTCATGCTGGCCTGCTGCATCATGTCAGCCGCCGTGGTCCACAGCATGGTGAGCTTCGTTCCTTCGGCGTTCATCGGGATACCCGATACCGAATCGGTGCTGAGCGTCCTGCCCGCGCACAGGATGGTGCTGGAGGGCGAGGGGATGGTCGCGGTCAGATGCGCCGCAATCGGAAGTCTTACCGGCGCGATAACTTCTCTGATCATCGCCGTTCCCCTCTATCTGATGCTGGGGAACGGGTTGGGGGACTACCTGAACAGCATATTGATCGCCGTGCTCCTCATAGTGCTGGCACTTATGGTCCTGGAGGAATCGGGGATGTCGAGGCTGTATGCGCTGGCGATCATAATCGCATCGGGGGCGGCGGGACTTATCGTCATGCTTGACATCGTCCCGATGGAGAGCATCACCGGCATGGAGCCGGAGACCATGTTCCCGCTGCTGACGGGACTCTTCGGCATCCCCTCGCTCATGTGGCAGGGCGGTGCGGAGATCCCTCCGCAGTACGACGACGAGGTCCTTCCCGTTTCTCCCTCGTACGGCGTTAAGGGCGTCCTGACAGGATGCGTGACGGGATGGTTCCCCGGGATAACATCCACCGCCGGGGCGATGATCGCCGGCCGCATATTCGGGAACGGCGACACGAGGGGATTCATCTCGATGGTGTCGTCCATAGGCACGGCATCGGCCATGTCCGCCTTCATCACCCTCAGTCTAACCGGGAAGGAGAGGTCGGGCACCATGTCCGCCATAAACAGCCTGGTGGAGGGTACGGACATCTCCCTCGGCAGCATGACGTTCACGTGCATCCTCGTATCCATGGGCATCGCCGCCGTGCTCGGATACATCATAACGGTATGGTCCGGGAAGAGGATGTGCACGTTCGTCCAGCGTCTGGACATGAACGCCTTCAACCGCGCCATACTGATATTGATGATATCCCTGACGATCGTCTTCTGCGGCTACTGGGGGCTCGTGGTCCTCGCCGCATGCACACTGATCGGAATGGCACCGCTGGTGCTTGGCATCCGCCGCATACATCTGACCGGATGCCTGATCGTCCCCGTCCTGCTGTTCAAGCTCGGACTGTTCTGATCATCTCTTCTTGTTCTTCTTGCCCAAAGAACGGATGTACTTCACGACGTCCTCGTCGGCATCGGTCCACTCGGGGGTGCAGTAGGTGCTCTTCAGCTCCTTGTACCATGCCGCCGCCTTCTCCATCCACGGGGTCATGTCCTCCTTGTCCTTGACGACCACGCAGGTGTTCTCGGGGGTGGGCACCCACTTTCCCGGCATGCGGTAGTCCTCCTCCTGGAGGAATCCCACCACGAAGGCAATCTTCTGAAGACCGGAGAGCTCCGCGTACAGCGAGGCCTGCATCATGTAGGAGTCGGGGACCTTGGTGAAACCGCCGTTCCCGTCGTCCCACTTGGAACGGTCGCTGGCGGTCTTGATCTCTAGTATGGCGGATCTCTTGGCGTTGCACGTGATGTATCCGTCGACCATGCCGCCGAACATCTCGTTGGTGTGGAAGTGATCGTACTGGCACTTCTCTGCGGGAGCGGGTTCCTCGACTCCCATGGCACCCTCCATGCCGAGCATTGGGGCGATCTCGGAGATGTGGGCACGGGTCCACTTCCTGAGTATAGGTTCGATGGCGTTCCCGGCCTCGATGTACTTGTTGGACTTGTCCCCCGGATACAGTCCGGCGAGCTCGCACGCGACCTTGAAGGGGGTGGAGAACTCGCTCATTCCGAATATCGCTCCGATCCTGTGTCCAGTGATCTTCTTGAGCTTGGGGGTGTCGAAGTATACGACATGCTCCTCCTCGTCGATCTCCACCAGATTCCTGCTTCCGTCGAATGCCATACATCCCGTATGGCAGGCGCACTAAATCAAGCCTTGTACGCGCGGCGCTCGGCGGGGAGGATCGCCCTGATGGTCTTGCCGACGTTGATTAAGTGGTCGGCCACCCTCTCGGCGTTGGATGCCAGGGAGAGGTACTCCGCTCCGACGCTGGCGTTGCACTGGCCCACGGCCAGCCTCTGGATATGGGCGTCGGCCATCATGTCGGTGGCCACGTCGATGCTCTCCTCGATATCGTAGGCCTCGTCCAGGAGCTCCAGGTCCACCTTGGTGTAGGCGGCCATGATCTTCTGGTACAGGGATTCGATGAGGTCCCTGACGTGCATGATCTCCGCCTTGGCGGCATCGGAGAACCCGTCCCCGCTGTTCACCAGCTTCTCGGCGTACTCCACGATATTCTCCGAATAATCCCCGATGCGCTCCAGGTCCGTGACGGAGTGGTACACCGTGGACAGGTACACCGTGTCCTTGTCGCTGAGGTCCTTCTCCGTCAGCTTGACGAGGTAGTGGACGATGTTCTCGTTCAGATAGTCGAGCTCATTCTCGTTGACCCTGAACTTGTCGATGGACGACAGGTCCTTGGTGCAGACCATGTGGCAGGCCAGGTTGAAGTTCTCCATGGCTATGCGGGCCATGTTGACGATCTCGTTCTTCACCTGCTGGACGGCTATCGGGGGCGTCCTCAGCAGGTAGGAGTTGATGTAGTAGGTGTGGGGCTCGCTGTTGTCCGTGCTGGGCTCCTTGTCGTCGGGCAGGATGCGCATGACCACCTTGATGAGGCTGGCGGTCAGCGGAAGCATGATGATAACGGTGATGACGTTGAATATGGTGTGGAACATCGCGAGCTGGGTCTGCGGCGCTCCGGGGAACATGGTCTCGAACAGGCTTCCGTACGAGACGCCGAAGAATCCGAGGACGAATCCGGCGATGAGGAACAGCACCACTCCGGACACGTTGAAGAGAAGGTGTATGAGTGCTGTGCGCTTCGCGTTCTTCCCGCTGGTGAATCCCGCGAGGATGGCGACGATACAGGACCCGATGTTGGATCCCATGGTGATGTAGATGCCCTGCTCCAGGTCTATGAGTCCGGTGACCACCATCGTGATCGCCACCGACGTGATGACCGACGAGCTCTGCACCAATGCGGTCAGGGCGGTGCCTATCAGCACCAGCAGGAGGATGTTCTCGATGCCGGCCAGGAAGTCCTTGACCGCCTCGTCCTGGGCGAACGACTCCATCGACGAGCTCATCAGCGTGAGTCCGACGAAGAGCATACCGAAACCCGCCAGGATACCCCCGGTCTTCCTCGCCTTGTCGTTCTTCCCGAACACGGAGATGAACGCACCTACGCCGGCCAGCGCGGCGAAGACCACCGCCATGGATATGGTGTCCCCGCCGAACATTCCCAGCGCGACGATCTGCGCGGTGATGGTGGTACCGATGTTCGCACCGTAGATCATCGCGGCCGCCAGCGTGAGGGATACCATCCCCGCGTTGACGAAACCTATGATCATGACGGTGGTGGCTCCCGAGCTCTGGATGGCCGCGGTGGTGACCGCTCCCAGCCCCACGCCGGCCAGCTTGTTGTCCGACGTCTTGGAGAAGAGCTTCTTGAGCCTGCTGCTGCTCAGGGATTCCAGGTTTGTGCTCATCATTGTGCAGGCAACGAGGAAAACACCTATTCCCGACATGAGGGTCAGGATCGCCGTTGCCATCAGAGTGGAATCCATAGCATGCGGGTGATTAGGTTATACTTATAATAAGGTTGGTCGGCGCGCCCGGCAGGCTAAACGAAAACCGGGGCGGTGTTTGGGTCGTCCCCTCTGAAAGAGGGGACGGGAGCGCTCAGAGCTGCTCCAGGTCGATGTCGGGGTGGAAGGACACGCTGTTGCTTCCGACCTCCTTCACCAGGTTCTTGGAGAGCATCCCGAGCTCCAGCCAAGCGGCCTCGAACACCGCGATGGGAGTGAGGCACGGGACGGACAGGGAGGCCCTGATGTCGGGGTCCACGACCTTGCTGCCCGCGAAGCTGACGACGTCGTTCATCGATATCTCCGTGAGCTTGCTGGCATAATCCTGAACGTGCTTGCAGTCCGATACGATCTTCACCCCGAGGTTCCCGTCGTCCTTCATCCAGACGGTAACCTTGTTGGTCTTGTGGCAAGTGTCCATGTGTGCAACTACTGTGTTGACCATTTCTATCCTCTGGGTAGGAAAACGGCTGGTACCGATATAATGGTGACGATATCGCGATCGCGGAACGGAACATCGTCACGCGGAGTAAGTACGGAGAATGGTTATGGTGGGCCCCCCCAGATTTGAACTGGAGTCACATGCACCCCAAGCATGAAGGATACCAAGCTACCCCAAGGGCCCGTTAAGCGGGGAAATGGGTTTTGATTTAAAAGGTTTATCCCAGAGGAGAGATCTCCTCTATGAGATTGGCGTGCGAGATGATCATTCTGCGGCAGCAGTATCTCTCGATACCGAGGTCATCGAGAACCTTCTGGGGGTTCTCTCCCATGTCCACGCGCTTCTTGAATTCGGGATATGCCGAACCAACGACCTTTCCGCATGTGAAGCATCTGACGGGTATGATCATATGATATCACCTTAACGGTACGACTTCTGTTTCTTCGCACGAGCACCGGGTCCCAGCGGGTTCTTGGGGAGCTTCCTGCGGTCATCGTTGATGATGAGGGTCCTGTCGTATGCCTTGAACATAGACTCCAGTTCCTCATCCTTGTAGAAGTCCACGAGTCCCCTGGCGATGGCGGTCCTGATGGCCGCTGCCTGGCCCATGACCCCTCCGCCCTGTACGTTGACGGAGATGTCGTCCTTCGCTGCCTTGTCGGATGCAAGCTCAAGGGGCTCCTTGATCTTGATCCTTGCAAGCTCGGGTGTGTAGAGCTCGATCGGGATCTTGTTGACGGTGACCTTTCCGGTACCCTCTTTGACGACTGCCCTTGCGATGGCGGTCTTCCTCTTTCCACTTGTGTTAACGCAATCCATGGGTCTCACCATACCTTTGAACCCAGGAATTTGGCTACTGCTCCCAGGGTTGTGTACTTGCCGGTGATCTTCTTCATCGCCTGCTCCTCGACGGAGACCTCGGAATCGGCGAACTGCTTGGGGACTCCGACGTAGACGTGGAGTCTCCTGAACGCCTCTCTTCCGGAGGTGTTGTTCCACGGGATCATTCCCCTGACGGACCTCTTGAACAGAAGGTCTGCCCTGCGGGGGTAGAAGGGTCCCTTCCTGGACTTGCACTCTCCGCGGTCGAACCTGGCCTTGTAGTCTGCGAAGACCATTTCCTTCTCACCGGTGATGACGATGCTCTCGCTGTTGAGGACGACGATCTCCTCGCCGTCCATGATCCTCTCGGCAACGATGCTTGCGAGCCTTCCGAGGACCGCGTTCTTTCCATCAATGATTGTAACCATCCGAATCACCTCATAATCCTGACGTTGGAGCCCTTGGGGTTCTCCGCCATGAGGTCCTTGATAGTAAGAACCTTTCCGCCGGCTGCCTCGATTCCCTCGGCTGCTGCCGCGGAGAAAGCGTATGCTGCGACTGTGATCTTCTTCTCGATGCTGCCTGCCGCAAGGACCTTTCCGGGGATGACGATTACATCTCCGTCCTTTGCGTACCTGTCCAGTTTGCTGAGATTGGTCTCGGCCCAGTTCTTCCTGGGCTTCTCGAGCCTCTCAGCAATGTCTCGCCAGATGGCAGCGCCAGTGTCCCTCTCGGCCGCCTTGAGATCGTTGATCAGGGCGATCAGGGACAGGTCTGTTTTCCTCTGAATGTTCTTCATAGTACTGACTCTCCCGACATTGGGTGTCCCCGCCTAAGTGGAGGTTGTTTATAAAGGTATTGTTCCCCGCTCCCCGAACACACACGGTATATTATCCCTTATAGCGGACCGAAGTTAAAAGGCCATAAATAGGGGTGGGTGCATGGGGGTCGGAGACAACCATGATCAGATTCGGACCAGCAGGTATTCCGCTCTCATGCAAGGGACGCACGCTCAAGGACGGCATCGAGGACATCCACAACCTCAGCCTGACCGCCATCGAGGTACAGATGGTGCGCCCGAACGTAACCGAGGTCTACCCGGACGAGGACATCGTCGGAAAGACGATGAGCACCGTCGAGGACGTCATGGCCCTCGAGATCCTCAGGGACGACGAATCCATCACCGACCCCAACGAGCCCATAGAGGAGGACGACGTGCTCGTCTGCATGTCATCCACCATCGCCAACAACTTCGGCGAGCTCACGACCATCGGGACGATGGCGAAGAGGCTCGACGTGGCGGTCTCCATGCACACGCCCAACTACATCGACCTCGGTACGAACAGCCCGCTCACCGAGACCTGCATGAACGCCATCAGACACGCCGGTCTCATGGTCAACGCCCTCCAGGGAGACGTCGTAGTCACCAATCTGGGTCTTTACGACGGCAAGATGTCCGAGGAGGAGATCGACGAGAACATCTTCAACAACCTCGCCGACATAGTCGACTGGTGGCTGGACACCGGCCTCAAGCCCAAGATCGGTATCGAGGTCACCGGACGCAAGGACGTCTTCGGAAGCCTGGAGCAGATCCTCGACCTCTGCGACGCCTTCGACGGCACGGTCATCCCTGTGCTCAACTTCCCCCACTACCACTCACGCACCAACGGATCCCTGGTGGACGTCAGCGACTTCGAGAACGTCATCCAGCAGGTCCTGCCCTACAACAACGGCAAGCTCTACGCCCACTTCGCGGGGGTCGAGCACGCCGACGGCAACGAGCTCAGGCTCACCCCCATCAAGAAGGGCGACCTCAAGTTCGAGCTGCTCGGGGACTGCCTCGCGGAGAGCCGCCCCGAGGCGACCATCATCTCCTCGTCGCCCCTTCTGGAGCACGACGCGATGTACATGAGGATCATCTACGAGAGGATGGTCAACAAGAGGGTCGCCAAGAACCTCAGGGCGAGGAAGAAGAAGGAGATCGAGGCCGCCGCAGCTGCAGCCGCTGCCGCGGAGGCCGCGGAAGAGGAAGATTCCTCCAAAGAGTGACCATGGACTACAGGGAATCCGTAGGCTCGCTGATGGATGCCGTCCGCAAGGTGGCGGAGGGCGTACCCCAGAGAGATCTGGACGTTCTCATCGACAGCATCCTTGAAGGCGGGAAGATCTTCATCTACGGTTCGGGAAGGTCCGGTCTGGTCGGACAGTACTTCTCGGTCAGGTTGGTACAGCTGGGAAGGGACGACGTCCATTTCGTCGGCGACATGACCACCCCCATCATCGGCAAGGGCGACGTGGTGATCCTCATATCCAACACCGGGGAGACCATGTCCGCGGTCCAGACCGCCAACATCGCAAGGCGCATGGGCGCGGACGTCATATGCGTCACATCGTCCCGCATGAGCAAGCTGGCACATGCATCTAACCACGTCATCTCCCTCGACACCAGGGTGGAGCACGACAGGAACATCGCGCCCCTAGGTACCCTGTTCGAGGACGCCGTCGTCATGATGTTCGACGGCATGATCCCGCTCCTGATGGAACGTCTCGGCGCCACCGAGGACGACATGCGCAAGAGGCATGCCATCTGGGTCTGATCACTGCACGATGACCATCTGCGCCTTCTCTGGAATCTCGGAATTATCGAATACGGCGAACTCCCCGCGCAGAGGGTCTATGACCACGGCGAATCCCATCCCCCTGCCGAACACGGAATGCTGGGTGCTCACATCGGTATCGGACATGAAGCATCCGCATCCCAGATGGGAATGGTACCACCCTACGATGTGCTCCCCCTCGGACATCCCGTCCACGCCGTCGATCAGCTCGGACATGCCCTCGGGATCGAACCTCACACCGTCGGAATCCGCGATCCTGTCGGACGTTATCACGCGTTCCACCACCGCGTACTCCCCGGAATCATCGCGGTAGGCCCTCCCTATCATCAGGCCCATGGTCTCCGAATCGCGCATGGCATCGTCGTCCGCGGCCTGTATCATGGTCTCCGCGGCGGATTCGGCGATGAAGAGACTGACCCCTCTGACGGACCTCCTGCGGAATTCAGGTTCCGCATCCTCGGAAGAGATTACCCGGACCATGTCAATCCGACCCGTACTCCACCCTGCCGCGGAACTTCGAATCGTGGTCGGCGAAGAACCTTGCCGCCTCCATGCACGATTCCGTACCGAACGGGCTCATGGGATTGGGATTGGAGACCAGGAAGCTCAGGCTCTTGAGGAAGGCCGGCAGGCGGGTGTTGAACTCCCATTCGTTCAGCATCTTGGTGCAGACGTAACCCCCATCGGAGGGGTCCATGATGTTGGGATGGAAGATCTGGGTCTTCCACCTGACCTCCGGTTTCTTGAAGCCGTAGTCCTCGGTCAGCACTATATAGAAATCGTGCTCCGTGATGATCCTGTCGGCGGTCTCGTGGGCCACCACGTTGCTCATGTGCATGTCGATGCGTATCGGGAACTCGGCCTTCTCGGCATCGAACTCGAACTCGGAACCGAGGTACTCCTCGCAGTCCTTCAGCTCCCTGCCGATCCTTCTCAGCAGAACCGCCTTGGGGAGCCCCATCGGCACCCGCCTTCCGGATCCGGGATCAGCTCCAGGACATCCTCGTTGATGAGACCGATCTCCGATGCCGACTCCGAACCGCGCAGCAGCCTCTTCCCCTTCTTGAGGACGTAGGCGCCCTCCTTCAGCTTCCAGAACTCCGCTGCGGATTCGATGATGTCGCTGACGCTGTCGGACGGTTCGACCTCCACCCTGATGGTGGAGCCGTTCGTCAGGTTCTTCACGGTTATCTTCAATGACATTCCTTATTCCTCCGTGTGATTGGGACACTGAGGGTCCCTGTCCAAATCCAATGTGAACACCGTTCCGGCGGTGCCGTCGTAATACGTCACGCCTTCCACAGTTAAATCCTGTCTGTCCGAGGCTATCTTCATCGTCTCCCTGACCTCCATCGCGGCTATCACGGCCGTGGTGGTTATGTCGGATGCGGTATGGGGGACGAACACGGACGAGCTGCCAGTGCACGTGAACCTCCTCTCCAGCGCCTTGGCATGGGAACGGTTGGATGCGCACTGGAGGCACGGACCTCCCGGGAGGACGACCTGGAGCTTGCCCATCATGCCGTCCGTCGCACCGTCCACGTACGGTATCCCGAGACCGCAGGCGGTGGCGTTCAGATGCATCCTGGCGAGGATGTTGTCCAGGCATCCGACGATGATGTCATAGTTCCAGGACTCCATGTCTTGTATCCTGCCGACGATCGGACGTATCTCCGCATCGGGATCCAGTTCGGATGCCCTCGATGCGACGATCTCCGACTTCATGCCCGAATGTACGTCAGAATCCCTGAAGAAGAGGCACCTGCTCAGATTGGAGAGGACCACATCGTCCATGTCGATGACGTCTATGTGCCTGAAACCGGAGAGGACCAGGTCCTTCACGACCTCGTTCCCCAGCGCCCCAGCGCCGGCGACCAGCACCCTGCATGAGGCTATCCCGTCCATGTCGACCCATTCGATGCGTCTCTGACGGTCGTGCCTGTCGCGGTCCGATGCGCCCGCGGTTACGGTGTCCATGGAACGGAATCCCGATATGCGCATATAAGACCCTGCGGTGGCAGGATTATATAGCGAAAAGCAATCACGAGGGTATGGCCCTGAAACTGCCGGAACACTCCCATTGCGCCTACTGCGGGGACCCCATACCGTTCGACAGGGCATACTGCAGCGAGGAATGCCTCGAGAAGCACAAGAGGGAGACGCGCAGGACTAACATCAGGGACATAGCGTTCTACGTCACCGTCGGAGTGGCCCTCTGCGTGCTCGCGTTCAGGTTCATGTTCTGAATGCCTGGCACATCCTGCGTACATCATGAACGCGGAGGATGTCCGCGCCCTTCTCCGCAGCCTTCAAGGATGCCGATACCGTGGCCTCGTCGCGGTCCATGCCGGGGTACATGACGGCGAGGAACCTCTTCCTGGAGAGTCCCGCGAGGACCGGAACGCCGAGATCGAGTTGATCCATGTGCTCCACGAGCTCGATGTTCTGCTCCATGGTCTTCCCGAATCCCACGCCAGGATCGATGATTATGTTGTCCCTCCTGACGCCCGATGATATCAAGGACTCGATGCGTTCTGACAGGAAGGCCCTGACGGCGGGGATGACGTGGCCCTCCATGCATTGGTCGTGCACGGATGCCGGGTCCCCGGGCATGTGCATTATCACCACCGGGACTCCAGTCTCGGCGGCCAACTCCGCCATACCGGGAGCGCGGAGGGCGTTGACGTCGTTGATGATGTCCGCGCCTGCCGATACCGCTGCCGATGCGGCCTCTGGCTTCATCGTATCCACGGATATAGGGACGTCCGACGATTCCGATAGACGTTCTATCACCGGTATGAGACGGCGTATCTCCTCCTCCGCGGGAACGGGGGTGAAGCCGGGACGGGTGGATTCGGCACCGATGTCGATGATCTCAGCACCGTCGTCGATCATGCGGAAGGCATGCCTGACGGCGGCCTCCGTATCGGTGAAGAGACCGCCGTCGGAGACTGAGTCGGGGGTGACGTTCAGTATCCCCATCACGAAAGGATGCGGATGCCCGTCCCCCCTCCTGAGGTCCGAACCGCGCATGTTCAGAGCAGTTCGTCCACCAGTTCGACCAGGTCGACGATCCTCTTCTCGGAGCCGTCGAGACCGAACTGCAGGTTGCTGACGCAGAACGGACAGGTCGTGATGATGGTGTCTGCGAACTCCGCCTCGGAGAGACGTGTGGACGCGATCCTCTTGGAGTCCTCGGGGAATGCGGACCTGACGCCTCCACCGCCTCCGCAGCAGTGCGCGAACTGGCGGTTGAACTCCATCTCCTTGAACTGGAGCTCGGGGATCTTGGCGATGACCTGTCTCGGGGGCTCGTAGACTCCGCAGTGCCTGCCGAGGTGGCAGGGGTCGTGGTATGTCGCCACACCCTTCATGGGCTTGAGCTTGAGGTCCTGCTTGGCGAGGAACTCGGTGATGTGGAGGACCTCGAACGGCACGTCGACGTACTTGGGGTACTCCTTCTTGAACATCCTGTAGCAGCCGGCGCACGAGAGTACCAGCGTCTCGATCCCCAGGGACTTGATGGCCTCGACGTTCTTCTTCATCATCTCGGTCACGTCCTTCTGGGGCCATCCGACCCTCTGCATGACGGAACCGCAGCAGATCTCGTCGACGGTGGTGAAGTCCACCCCGAGCTTCTTCAGCACGGAGAGAGATGCGGCGGAGGTCTTCTTGCTCCTGTAGGTGGCGGTGCATCCTGCGAAGTATCCGACCTTGGCCTTCCTGGGCTTGATGCCGAGGGTGTCCACGACGGACTTCTCCTCGGCGTAGGGGTTGTTGTACTTCAGGATGTTCTCGACCATCTTCTTGTGTTTGGGGAGCATGTGGCCGTTCGCCACGAGGTCCGCGCGGCAGAGCTCGACGATGTCGACGATCTTGACCTTGGAGGGGCAGCGCCTCTCGCAGTCCGCACAGGTGGTGCATGTGTACACGTTGTTGATGACCGACTCGTCGGCGGGTATCTCGCCGTTGAGCAGGCCGTAGGTCAGGACGATGCGTCCCCTCGAGAGGGCGGAGTCCCATCCGATCGCTTTGAACGAGGGGCAGACGCTCTTGCAGAAACCGCACATGGTGCAGACGTTGACCGCGTTCCTTACTTCTTCCAGACTGTCAGTTTTGAATGTCATTTACTCAACCCTCGGGATTGTTACGCTTCCGTCGGAGAGGATCAGCACCCTCGCCTCCGGGTTCTCTTCGAGCGCCTTCTTCACCGCCGCCTCCACGGAAGGGAACGGCGTGATGTTCGCCGAAGCTATGAGCTCGGGATCCAGGTCGGTGACCGCCCAGATGTCCGCCCAGACGGCGATCTCCGCCATCTTCGCGGCCTTGTGGTAGCCGAGCTTGTACTCTGATTTCAGGTTCTCCAGGACCTGCTTGGGGTCCTTGGACGAAGAGAGCTGCGTGAGGAAGGTGGCGTGTCCCACTCCCTCCCTGCACTTGGAGACCATGATGATCTTCCCGCCCTCCTTGAGCGCCCACTTGCCGTTGTCCAGCGCCTTCTGGGACTGGTAGAGGTCCACGTCCATCGGATAGGGCGCGACGGAGATGACAACGTCCGCCTTCTCCGGGATCGGCACGACGAAGACCTTGTTGGCCCACTCGACCGCCTGGGCGAACGCCTTGTTGATGTCCCCCGAGGCGACCTTGTAGATGTTCTGGTGCCTGTCCAGCACCATCTGGATGGTGAAGATCTTCTTCCCCTTGACCTGCTCCAGCGCATCCATCATGTCCTCGTGGACGGGGTTGCCCTCGAGCACCAGGGACTGGGCCTCCTTGTTCATGGCGAGCTTGTGGTTGGTCTCGATGGTCCTGAACGAGGCCACTCCGGGCAGGAAGGACTTCCTCCCTCCGGTGTATCCGGCGAAGTAGTGCGGTTCGACGCTGGTGATTATGACGAGCCTGTCGGCGTCCACGGCGATCTTGTTGACCTCCATGGGGGTCCCGCTCTTGGCGTCGCCGAGGTATACGCACTCGGATTTCTTCGCGTCGTGGGCGATGATGCGGTCCTTGAGCTCCTGGTAATGGGAACCGAAGACGTTGTTGTACTCCTCTTCGGTCATGTCCCTGTGGGTACCGGTGGCGATGAGGTATCTGGCCTTCCTGAGGTCCATCCTCTTGGCCAGCGCGTCCAGGACCTTCGCGGTGGGCGTCGGCCTGGTACCGTCGTTGACGATGAAAACGATGTCCTCCCCTCCCTCGAGGAACTTGTCGAGGGACTCGCTGCCGATGGGGGCGTCGATGGACGCTCCGATGATCTCGTCGGGGGCGCCTATCTCCACATCGTTGGGGCTGAACGTTCCGATGTAGTTCCTGTCGGGGATCTCGACTCTCTGGACCCCGTCTCTTCCGTACCTTATGTCTGCGAACATGATTTGGACCGGTCCGAACAACCCGATGACGGTATATAAGGTTTTGATACGCGCGCCTACAACAGATTATAAACGGGGATGCGGTTAAACCGTTGGATGCCGACATTCGAGGAAGTGGGCGAGAGGGCTCTGGTCGGGATGATCAGGGGCATCGTTGCGAGGGAAGGCTGTCCGGACAATCTGGACGATGACGCCGCAGTGATAGCCATGCCCTCCGGCGACCTCGTGGTGTGCACCGACTCACTCACCTTCGACCGCCACATGCCCGAGGGCATGACCTACGAGCAGTTCGGATGGATGTGCGGCGCAGCCAACGTCAGCGACCTCGCAAGCATGGGCGCAAGGCCCACGGGACTGTTGGCATCGATGAATGTGCCAGTATCCATGGATGTGGCCGATATCTGCGAAATCGTGAGCGGCATAGACCAATGCGCGGAGTTCGCCGGGACGTACGTCATAGGCGGCGACACGAAGCCCGGGAACGGGACGGTCGCCGTCACGGCCATAGGGTCCATGGAGGGACGCAGGCCGATGACCCGCAGCGGAGCGAGGACGGGAGATGTCATAGCCGTCACGGGACCGCTGGGGGGTCCGGCGGCGGGGTTCCACGCGATCAGGAACGGCATCGAATTGAAGGAATCCGTGGACTGCCTGATGGAGCCCATCCCCCGCGTGGAGGAGGGCATCGCCATGGCGGAATCCGGATTGGTGACATCTTGCATGGACCTCTCCGACGGACTGTCCACATGCGTCAACACCCTCTGCAGGGCCAGCAGGGTGGGCGCGATCATAGAATGGGACCTGCTCCCGATGGAGGAGGGGGTCCGCGTGATAAACAAGGCCCTGGGGATACCGGAGAAGGACATGGTCATGGACTGGGGCGGGGAGTACGAGCTCCTGTTCACGTTCGACAGGAGAGATATAGACGCAATGACCGACACGGGCGTGGACTTCCACATCATCGGATTGGTCACGGACAATGACTGCCTGCTCCACAGGGACGAGAAGTACGAGGTGATCGGCGATGGGCGCTATTAGTCCCGTGTCCATCGAGGCCAGGTATTACACCAGGGACGGCGACGCATACATATGCCGGCTGTGCCCCCACGGCTGCAGGATCCCCGTGGGCGGTACCGGGAGGTGCGGGACCCGCAGGGGGGAGAGGGACTACCTTGAGGCCAACACCTACGGCAGGGTGTCGTCCATCGGCTACGACCCGGTGGAGAAGAAGCCGCTGTACCACTTCCACCCCAAGGAGAAGACGTTCTCCGTCGGGAGCATAGGATGCAACATGCGCTGCAGGCACTGCCAGAACTACGCCATATCGCAGTCGTTCTCCGGCAAGAAGAGGAGCACCTACAAGTCCCCCGAGAGCATCGTCGAGATGTGCCGCGGCGACGGCATGGACATAATAGCGTTCACGTACAACGAGCCCACCACGTGGATGGAGTACATCCTCGACGTGAGGAGGCTGGCGCCGGAGATGAAGATCATACTGGTGACCAACGGGCTGGTCAACGAGGAACCGCTGAGGGACCTCATCGGCGCGGCGGATGCGTTCAACATCGACGTGAAGGGGTTCACCGACGAGTTCTACGTCAACATATGCGGTGCGCACCTGAATGACGTGCTTAGGACGGTCAGGACGGTGTTCGATTCCGGGAGACATCTGGAGCTCACGTATCTGATCATCCCGGGTCACAACGACAGCAAGAAGGAGATCGGGGAATTCTGCGACTGGGTGCTGAGTGAGCTGTCGGCCGACGTCCCGGTGCATTTCACCAGATTCCATCCAGACAACGAGATGGATGACGTGCCGTGGACCCCCGAATCCACTTTGGAATGGGCGAGGGACACCGCCATGTCGAAGGGACTGCATTACGTGTACATAGGCAACCTGATGACCGAGAACGGCAGCGATACGATATGCCCCCAATGCGGGAGCGCCGTGGTCACGAGACTCGGGTACCTGGTGGACACCGACGGCCTCGACGGCACCAGATGCAGGAAGTGCGGCGCGCAGCTCCCGTTCGTCAGATAAACAGGAACAGGGGGTTGCCCAGCAGTATGATTGCCGCATAGGCGACCGTTATCGGGATCAGGAACGGGATTATCGGCGTGACCCACACCTTAGTCCTCCCGGCGTTGCGCAGCCTCCGGTAGACGTCGGGGTCCTCGGTGCCCGACATGCACACGGTGACCTCGTTCCCGAACGCGTCCTCCATCGGCCACACGTGGGAACGTTCGGCCCTGTCGATGTCCATCCTGAAGCCCGCCATCATCAAAGGGAATTCGGTGTCGTGCCTTACGATATTCGTAATCATGTAAGGTATCACCAAAAGCACCGAGAGGATTGCCGCAAGCATGAAGACGGCAAACGCGGGAAC